>DASRAY010000137.1:0-5778 GCA_035637935.1 Sphingomicrobium sp. | reverse complement strand
GATCACGCCCGCGACGATCGCGAAGATCAGATAGAGCGTGCCGATGTCCTTGTGGTTGGTCGACATGAACCAGCGGACGAAGAAGCCCGGCTTGTGGTCGGCGTCATGGTGCGCGTGCGCCGAATCATGCGCTTTGAGCTTCAGTGCGTCGGCAGGAATGGTGCTCATGCTTGCTCGTTCCGGTTCTAGTTCTGGGCCGTCGCGGCCTGGTTGGTCGCGGGCTGCTTGGCGGTGTCGGCGGCGGACTGCGGCGCGGCTGCGGCCGCGGTGCCATTGCTCTCGGCCGCGGCCGGCTTGGCGCCGGGCTTGGTCCCGCCCTTGGACGCGATCCACTGCTCGAACTGCGCCGGGGTCACGACCTCGACATTGATCGGCATGTAGCCATGGCGCGCTCCGCACAGTTCGGAGCACTGGCCGAAATAGACGCCGGTTCTGTTGGCGTCGATCTTGACCCAGGTCTCGTTGAGCTGGCCCGGGTTGGCGTCGAGCTTGGTCCAGAATGCCGGGACCGAGAAGCTGTGGATCACGTCGTCGGCGGTGATCTGCAGCTTCACCACCTTGCCGGCCGGAATAACCAGCCGTTCGTCGGCGGCGAGCAGCGGCGGCCCGTCCTGGTCGGTGCGATAGCGGTCGCCAGGTTTCAATGCCGGGTCGCCCTTCTCCTTGAGGATGTTGCTGTCATAGGACACGCCATAGTCCGGATATTCGTAGCTCCAGTACCATTGGTGGCCGGTGATCTTGACCGTGAGGTCGGCCGGCGGGAAGGTGTACTGGTCGCGTAGCAGCCGGATCGAGGGCAGCGCGATCGCCAGCAGGATCAGCACCGGGACCAGCGTCCACACGACCTCGATCAGCGTGTTGTGCGAGTTGCGCGACGGGGTCGGGTTGGCGCTGCGGCGGAAGCGGATGATGGTGACCACCAGCAGGATCAGCACGAAGGCGCTAATCAGGCTGATCGTCCACATCAGCCAGAAATCGTGGAAGTGCGCGGCCCGCTGGCCGAGCGGCGTGACCTGCTCCTCGATCCCGATTCCGCCGGGCTGCGGCATGCCGATCGTCGGGTTGGGGATCTGGTGGCCGACGCTGCCGTAAACGATCGGCGCCGGCGCCGGCGCCGGCGCGGGCGTCGCGGCCGGGGCGGCAGGCGCGGCAGTCTCAGTGGGCGCGCTCGCCGGCGCCTGCGCGGCTGCCGGAGTAAGCCCGGCCGCGGCCAAGGCGATCGCCCATCCAATCAGTCTCATCAGCACCCCGGTGACTTGCGTTGAGTCCGGAAAAACGCGGGTCTGCGCTTCCCGTTGATTGCGGCTCCTATAAGCGCGGGTTTCGGGAGCCTCAAGCGGGCTGTGCCGCGGCTGTTGAAGGCGCGGTCCCAGCGCCCTAATGGCCGTAGCACAGCCATGACCGACGACGAGATCCTCGCCGAATTCCGCGCCGCCGACGCGCTGCTCGAAGGCCATTTCATCCTGTCGTCGGGCCTGCGCAGCCCGCGCTACCTGCAATGTGCGCGGGTGCTGATGGACCCGGCGCGCGCCGAACGGCTCGCCCGGGCGCTCGCCGCGAGGCTGCCGGCCGAGGTGCGCGACGTGATTGACGTGGTCGTTTCTCCCGCGATGGGCGGCGTGATCATCGGCCATGAGATGGGCCGGGCGCTGGGTAAGCCGGCGATGTTTCTCGAGCGGCCCCAGGGCGTGTTCGAGCTGCGCCGCGGCTTCCGACTCGACCCCGGGAGGCGGGTGCTGATGGTCGAAGACGTGGTCACCACCGGCCTCTCGTCACGCGAGGCGATCGAGGCGGTCCGGGCAGCGGGCGCGGTGGTCGTCGCCGAAGCCGCGCTCGTCGACCGGTCGGGCGGCAAGGCCGACCTCGGCGTGCCGTTCACGCCGCTGATCCGGATCGACGTCCCGACCTACGCGGCGGACTCACTGCCGCCCGATCTTGCCGCAATTCCGCCCGTCAAACCGGGTAGCCGCGCCGCCGCGTGACCAGCAAGCTGCGCCTCGGCGTCAATATCGACCATGTCGCGACCATCCGGAACGCGCGCGGCGGGACACATCCCGACCCGGTCCGCGCCGCGATCCTTGCCGCCGAAGCCGGGGCGGACGGCATCACCGCGCACCTGCGCGAGGACCGCCGGCACATCACCGACGAGGACATCGACCGGCTGATGGCGGAGATCGAGCTGCCGCTGAACCTCGAGATGGCGGCGACCGAGGAGATGCTCGCCATCGCGCTGCGTCACAAGCCGCACGCCGCCTGCATCGTCCCCGAGAAGCGCGAGGAGCGCACCACCGAAGGCGGGCTCGATGCGGCCGGGCAGCACAATCATTTGGCCTATTACGTCGACAAGCTCGGCGAGGCCGGCGTTCGCGTCAGCCTGTTCATCGAGCCCAACGAGCGGCAGGCCGAGGCCGCCTTGCGGCTCGGCGCCCCGGTCGTCGAATTCCATACCGGGCGCTACGCCCATGTCGAAGGCGACGAGCGATCAACCGAGCTCAAGCGGATCAGCGACTGCGCCGCCCTGGCGGTCAAGAACGGCATCGAACCGCACGCCGGCCACGGCTTGACCTTCGACAATGTGGTTCCGATCGCCGCCATCCCGCAGCTTGCCGAGCTCAACATCGGCCATTTCCTGATCGGCGAGGCGATCTTCACCGGCCTTGCTCCCAGCGTTCGCCGAATGCGCGAATTGATGGATGCGGCGCGGTGATCAGCTCCTCCCCGGAACGGGGAGGGGGACCGCGACGCGAAGCGTCGTGGTGGAGGGGGCGGCGTGCAGGGCTCCAACCCCCCTCCGTCAGGCCTGCGGCCTGCCACCTCCCCTTCCAGGGGAGGAGCACATGATCGTCGGCATCGGCTCGGACCTGTGCAACATCGAGCGAATTCGAAATTCGCTCGATCGCTGGGGCGACAAATTCCTGCAGCGCGTCTTCACCGAGGTCGAACAGGCGAAGGCCGCCAAGCGCCCGTTCACCGCCGCCGGCACGCTGGCCAAGCGCTTCGCCGCCAAGGAGGCCTTTTCGAAAGCGGTCGGCACCGGCTTCAGGCGCGGCGTCTATATGAAGGACATCGGGGTCGTTAATCTGCCGTCGGGGCAGCCGACGCTAAGGCTGGAAGGCGGCGCCAAGGCGCGGCTTGACGCACTTGCGCCGGAAGGCCACGCCATCGACATACACTTGACCATGACCGACGATCATCCCTGGGCACAGGCCTTCGTCATCCTGACCGCCCGCAAGCTGGAGCCATAAGTGTTGACCGAAACCGTTCCTGAGGCTCCGGCGCCGGACGCGCCGCCTCCTGCCACCGAAGAGGGCAAGAAGGTCGACAAGGGCTCGGCGCTGTGGCGCGAGATCAAGGGCCTGCTGTGGGTGCTGCTCGCGGTGCTCGCCTTCCACAGCTTCATCGCCAAGCCCTTCTACATCCCGTCGGAATCGATGATGCCGGGGCTGTGGACCGGGGACCGGCTGGTCGTCAGCAAATATCCGTACGGCTGGTCCTACGTGTCGCCCACTATCCCCAATCCGCTGGCGATTATCCGTTCGTTGGTGTTCCGGACCGGTGAGCCGTGGGGCATCACCCTGCCGTTCATGAAGGGGCGGGTGCTCGGCCGGCTGCCCGAGCGCGGCGACATCGTGATCGTCACTCCGCCCGGCCGCAACGAGGATTACATCAAGCGGGTGATCGGCCTTCCCGGGGATTCGTTGCAGATGATCGGCGGCACGTTGATCATCAACGGCAAGCCGGTGAAACGCGACCCGCGGCCTGCCGCAGTCATCCCGATTGATCCCAACCTGCCGTGCGGGACGACGGGCGGCGACACCGCGCTGCTCCGCTTCCGCACCCAGGGCCCCACCGGGCAACCGATCTGCCGCGTGCCGATCGTCCGCGAAACCCTGCCCAACGGCCGCTCCTACGACACGGTCGAGCTTGGGCCGACCAGCGAGGACGATTTCCCGCCGACCACCATCCCCGCCGGCCACGTCTGGCTGATGGGCGACAATCGCGACGATTCGGCCGACAGCCGGGTCATGGAGAGCGTCGGCGGGCTCGGTGGCCCGGTGCCGATCGAGAATATTGGCGGCCGCGCCGAATTCATCACCTTCTCGCTCGACGGTTCGACCAAATGGTACAATCCGTTGACCTGGATTCCGGCGTTCCGCTCGGGCCGGGCCGGCAACTCGCTAAGGCACAGCTAGGGAGCCGCCGATGGCCCAGACTCCGCCGACGACCGAGTCCCATGTCGAGCGGCCGGGCCCGGCGGAGTTCCGCGATCCGTTCGTCCGGCGCGAGCTTCAGAAGGCCGCGATCTGGCTCGGGCTGGCTTTGCTCATCGTCGGCGTCATCGTCCTCGCCCAGCCGCTGCTGCTGATCGTCGGCGGAGCGATTTTCGCGGTCTTCCTCGACGGCGGGACCCGGCTGCTCAAGCGCATCCTGCCGATCCCGCGGCCGTGGCGGCTGCTCCTCACCATCCTCTTGGGCTTCGGCTTCCTCGGCTGGGTGTTCTACTTCGCCGGGACGACCATCGCCGCCCAGTTCGAGACGCTGCGCATCGTCGTCACCGCGCAGTTCCACCGGCTGATGGAATTCGCCGCCTCCCTCGGGCTGCTGTCGAAGAGCCAGGCGGGGCCGCTCGGTACCCAGTTGCTCGGCTCGGTCGGCCGGCTGACCAGCGCGGTCGGGAGCGCGATCGGGGCGATCACCAGCGTCGTCGCGATGATCGTCATCGGCATCTTCCTCGCCGCCGAGCCGCGCATCTACGACCGCGGAATCGCGTGGATGCTGCCGCTGCGGCACCGCGCCGGCTTCTACCGCATCGCCGACCATGTCGGCTTCACGCTTCGCCGGCTGCTGTTCGGGCGCCTCGTCGGGATGCTGTTCGAGGGCGTGTTCACCTGGCTCATGCTGTCGCTCGGCGGAGTGCCGATGGCCGCGTTGCTCGGGCTGGTAACCGGCGTCCTCGCCTTTATCCCCAATATCGGCGCCATCACCTCGGGCGTCCTGATGGTCGCAGTCGGCTTTTCCGCCGGACCGCACCAGGGCATCTACGCGATCTTCGTCTATTTCTTCGTCCAGAACATCGACGGCTATCTGGTGGTGCCGTACATCGCGCGGCGCACGGTCGACCTCGCGCCGGCGGTGGTGCTCGCGATGCAGCTGCTGATGGGCGCCTTGTTCGGGATCCTCGGCGTGCTGTTCGCCGACCCGATCCTGGCGACTCTGAAGGTGGTGCTGGTCGACGTCAGCAACCGGCATGCGGTGCGGGAAGCGGAAGAACCCGAAGTCGTCTCGGGCTGATTATTGCTGCGGCTGCGCGCCGCCTTGCTGAATCAGGGCCGCTCCGCCGCGCACGACCTTTCGAACGCGAACCTCGAAAGTCAGCGGACCCTTCGGGAAGCCCTCCGGAGCACCGCGCGGGAAAGCGAGATTCTGCGGCATGGTAAAGCGATACTGACCGCCTTCTTCCATCTTGGTCATCGCCTCGGCGAAGCCGGGGAACAGGCCTTGCATGCTCGGGCTGAAGGGCTGGGCGCCGCCATGATTTTCGCTGCTGTCGGCGACGCTCCCGTCCTCCATCGTCAGGACATAGTCGAGCAGCGCGGCGTCGGCGGGGCCGATCGGTTCGCCGGTGCCGGCTTTGATGGTGCGGAACTCGAGCCCGCTGTCGCTGACCTCGGGGCGGAGCGAGCCGGCGCCGAGCCAGGCGAGGCCGATCGCGGCGGCAACAAGGATCAGGAAGCCGAGCCACAGCTTCACCGCCCGGCCGGTTGCGGCGGGACGTTG
>DASRAY010000136.1:0-22933 GCA_035637935.1 Sphingomicrobium sp. | reverse complement strand
CGTCGAACAGCTCGCGCAGCGTCTTCAGCGCCCCGCGGCCCTGGACGATCGAGCGCCAGCTTCCCACCAGCTGATCGATCGGGGCGAGGGCGCGGCCGACGATGAAGCTCCCGGCGAACACCGCGCCCGGGCTGACCTTGGCATCGATCGCGAGCAAGGCGCCGAGCCCCAGCGCCAGCGATTGCATCAACAGCCTGAGGAACTTCGAGAGCGCCTGCAGGCGGCTTCCGCCGAGGCTCGCCTCGGTCTGCAGCGACATCATGCTGGCCCGGTCGGCGAGGTGCCCGTTGACGAACGCCCGGCGCGCGCCCAGCGCGCGCACCGTCTCAGCCCCGGCGACGGTGAACTCGAACGCCGCATAGGCCTGGCCGGCGGCTTCATTGGCGCGGCGCAGCGGCGCGTTGGTCGCCCGTTCATTGTGCCAGGCGAGGAACATGTTGATCGCCGCGCCGCACAGGGCGAGCACGCCGATCCACGGGTGGATGAGGAAAGCGACGATGATGTAGGCCGGAACCCAGGGGGCATCGAACAGGCTCACGATCGCCGGCCCGGTGAGGACCTGGCGGAGAGTGTCGAACTCGCGCAGGGCCTGCTTCGCCAGCCGCTGCGAGCTGATCTCGGGCCGCTTCAGGGTCGCGTCGATGATCGCCCCCGAGAGAACCCGGTCCAGCCGGTAGCTGGCCCGCGCCAGCAGCCGCATCCGCACCGAATCGAGCAGCGCCAGCGTGCCCAGGGCGAACAGCAGGACCAGGGTCATGAGGAGCAGGGTGGTCCCGCCGTTGGTCGGAATCACGCGGTCGTAGACCTGCAGCATGTAGACCATCGGCGCGATGAACAGCAGGTTGAGGAGCGCGCTGAACAGGAACGCGGCAAGCAAGTGGCTGCGGCACGCAGCCAGTGCGCGCCGGAAGATCGCCGTCTGCAACCACTCCTGCTTCATGGGGCTCCCGAGCTCATGTCTAACAAGGCCAAGCGCGAGGTGGCCGAGCCGAGTCGGCGCGATATGCCATGTTCGCGGCCCGTAGGGATAGGGGTCCCGAGTCGCGGCGTTTCCGTTCCCCGGGGCGGCGTCGCGTCCCAATTCGGGACGTGGCCGGGGCACTTTTTTGGCGGACAGCCAACACTTTGGAGGCCGTCGTCCCGACTCCGATAAACGCCGCTATTAAACAAGTGTTAAGCATTTTGATCGCGCCAGCCGCATGACGCGCCGCGGCACAATCCAAAAACAACACCCAAATATGTCGAATTATTATTATCCACAGGCAGCATATTCCTCTGTTTCAGCCTAATTTGAAATCGCTACTGCCATAGTCTTCACGACGAGATCGCCAGTAACACTTGGGTTGTTAACCATTTTATTCTTGTGTCATCGACCTGAAATGATTCGCCCCGCATTACATCTCTTTCTGACAAGCTTGCCAAATCCCGCGACCGGTGGTCTTTGTTTCGCGAGCGCGGGATTCCGACTCTCACTGTTAACCTTTTCCGTTGAACGGAATCGGCTGCCGGGGGGCCAGTCTCGAAAGCGACATTGACCGTATGCGGGCTCGCCCGCGGCGGATGAAGGCAGGGGTGATCAAATGCGGTACGAAGATACTTCCGGCGCGACCAGTGGTTCGACGACGCCCGAGGCACGCGGCGATGCCGATACGCTGCCCAACGGCAGCAACGGCCCGGCGACGGGCAATGTGATCACCGGAGCCGGGACGACCACCGGCAAGGCGGGGGCCGACACCCCGGCGAGCGGCCACGTGGTCGAAGTCCGCGGCGCAAGCGGGTCGGACAGCGCCAACGGCGGCGGCAACATGCACGTCGACGGCCGCTACGGCACCCTCGCGCTCGATGATCACGGCAATTATAAATATGTCGCGGACGGCCACGCCCCGCAGAATTTCCGCGATATCTTCCAATACACGCTGGCGAACGCCAAGGGCGAGCGCTCGAGCGCCGACCTGGTGATCAGCCGCGGCGGCGAGATCAAGGTCGCCGACAACGCGCAGAAGATCGTCCCCGGCCCCGACGGCGTCGTCACCCTGCCGGAGGGGGTCAATCTCAACAACGTCCATGTCGTCGGCCGCGATCTCGTGGTCGACATGCCCGACGGCTCCCAGATCGTGATCGTCGACGGCGCGGTGTTCGTGCCGCAGCTGGTGCTCGGCGGAGTCGAGGTCCCCGCGACCAACCTCGCCGCGCTGATGATCGACACCGAAGCGGTCCGCACGGTCGGCGGCCCGCCGCAGAGCAGCGGCGGCAACTTCGACGTTCCCGTGCCGCCGCTCGATCCGGGCGTGCCTCTGGGCGATCTGATCCCGCCGACCGAGCTGGTGTTCACGCCGCCGCGGTTCGAGGAAGTCGGTCAGTTCATCGACCGCGAGCCCGAGATCCAGATCGAGCCCGAGGATCAGACTCCTTCGGTCGCGGCGCAGGACAACGTCAACGAGCGCGGCCTGCCGACCCGCAACGGCGGCGAACCGGCCGGTTCCGGCGAAATCGCCGACGGCAATGGCGGCAACAACAGCGACAGCTCCGAGACGACCACGGGCACGATCATCATCGATTCGCCGGATGATCCCAACAGCGTCTCGATCACTGTCAACGGCGTCACGACGGTCATTTCCGGCGTCCCCGGCCAGGTCATCCACGGCCAGTTCGGCGATCTCACGATCACCGGCTTCAGCGGCCAGAACATCCTCTACAGCTACACGCTTCGCGACAATACGTCGGGCGATGCCACGCACGACGATTTCTCGGTGACGGTGACCGATAACGACGGCGATACCGCCACCGCGACGCTGCGCATCGACATCATCGACGACGTGCCGACGGCGCGTCCCGACACCGATGCGGTGGCCGCCGGCACCTACGGTCCGGAGACTGGCAACGTCCTGACCGGCGTCGGCACGACGTCCGGCACGGCCGGCGCCGACACGGTCGGCGCCGACAACGCGCACATCAGCCTGGTCACCGGGTTCAACGGCAGCACCGACAACAGCGGGCCGTTCGTGGTCAACGGCCAATACGGCGTGCTGACCATGCAGAGCGACGGCAGCTACAGCTACGTCCGCAATCCGGGCACCCCGGGCGGCGTCAATGACGTGTTCAACTATACGCTGCTCGACGGCGACGGCGACACGTCGACCACCACGCTGACCATCAGCATCGGCGACGCGACCCCGCAGACCGGTGAGAATCCGCTGATCCGGTTCGACGACGACGCGCTTCCGGGCGGCAACCCCGGCACTCCGGCGGTCGGCGACGACAGCCCCGACACGATCAACGCCAGCGGGACGCTGGCCGGCTCCGGCGGCGACGGCCCGATCACTTTCGCGGTCCAGACGACGGGCGCCCCGGCGGGCTTCAGCTACGTCTCGGGCGGCGCGGGGGTCGTGCTGATTCAGCAGAACGGCCACACCGTGCTGACCGTCACGGTCGGCGCCAACGGCAGCTACAGCGTCGTCCAGAACGCGCCGATCGACCATTCGGCCGGCAACCTGGAAAACAACCAGGTCTTCACGATCAACTACACCGTGACCGACCAGGACAATGACAGCGCCCCGGGGACGTTCACGATCAACGTCGACGACGACACGCCGATCGTCGGCATCACCGAGCAGGAACCGTCGCTGACGGTCGACGAGACCAATCTCGCGATCAATGCGTCGGCCGACTTCTCGGGCGCCTTCACCCACAGCTTCGGCGCCGACGGCCCCGCGGCCGCCAATTCGCTCGTCTATTCACTCGGCATCTTCGCGCCTGGCGCCGACAGCGGGCTGATCGATGTCGCGACCGGCCAGCACGTGCTGCTGAGCATCAACGGCAGCGGCGTGGTCGAAGGCCGCACCGCGATCAGCGGCGACCTCGTGTTCACCGTCAGCGTCGACAGCTCGGGCAGCGTCACGCTCGACCAGATCCGCGCGCTCACGCACCCGGATGCGTCCAACCCGGACGACAACGTCACGCTGGCGAGCAACAATCTCATCACGCTGACGCTGACCGCCACCGACCATGACGCCGACAGCGCCAGCCGGACGCTGAACATCGGTCAGCACCTCAACTTCCACGACGACGGCCCGTCGATCCAGGCGTCGCAGACCCAGCCGACGCTGACCGTCGACGAGACGGTGCTCGCGACCAACGCCAGCGCCAGCTTCGCCGGCGTGTTCACCAGCGCGTTCGGCGCCGACGGCGCCGGAACGGTCGCCTACGCACTCGGCGTCAGCTCGCCGGGCGCCGACAGCGGCCTGATCGACACCCTGACCGGCCAGCACGTGCTGCTGAGCATCAACGGCAGCGGCGTGGTCGAAGGCCGCACCGCGATCGGCGGCGACCTCGTGTTCACGGTCAGTGTCGATGCCGCGGGCAACGTCACGCTCGACCAGATCCGCGCGGTGGTCCACGCCGACGCGAGCAACCCGGACGACGCCACGACTCTGTCCGCCGACACCCTGGTCACGCTGACCGGCACGGTGACCGACAAGGACGGCGACCAGGCCTCGGCCACCGCCAACATCGGCACTAACCTGGTGTTCGAGGACGACGGCCCGTCGATGACCCCGTCCGGCCAGGAGCCCAGCCTGACGGTCGACGAGACGATCCTGGCGACCAACGCATCGGCCAGCTTCGCCGGCGCCTTCACGCCCAACTTCGGCGCGGACGGCCCGCTCGACGCCAATCACGACGGGATCGCCGACGCCGGTGCAGTCACCTATGCGCTCAGCATCACGGGCGGCAACGGCACCGACAGCGGCCTGATCGACGTCGCGACCGGCCAGCACGTCCTGCTGTCGGTCAACGGCAGCGGCGTGGTCGAAGGCCGCACCGCGATCGGCGGCGACCTCGTGTTCACCGCCAGCGTCAATGCGGCCGGCACGGTCACGCTCGACCAGATCCGGGCGGTCACTCATCCCGATACGACCAACCCGGACGACAGCGTCACGCTGGCCAACGACAACCTCGTCGTGCTGACCGCGACCGCCCATGACGGCGACGGCGATACCGCCAGCTCGTCGCTCAACATCGGCCAGAACCTCAACTTTGAGGACGACGGCCCGTCGATCAACGCCAACGGCGAGCAGCCCAGCCTGACGGTCGACGAAACGGTGCTTGCGACCAACGCCAGCGCCAGCTTCGCCGGCTCGTTCATCAGCTCGTTCGGCGCCGACGGCGCCGGCACGATCGCTTATGCCCTCGGCATCAGTGCGCCGGGTGCGGACAGCGGCCTGATCGACGTCGCCACCGGCCAGCATGTCCTGCTGTCGGTCAACGGCAGCGGCGTGGTCGAAGGCCGCACCGCGATCGGCGGCGACCTCGTGTTCACCGTCACCATTGACGCCAGCACGGGGTCTGTCACGCTCGACCAGATCCGGGCGCTCCAGCACCCGAATCCGAACAATCCGGACGACAACGTCACGCTCAGCGCGGACAACCTCGTCACGATCACCGCGACCATCACCGACCGCGACGGCGACCACCAGAGCGCAGTCGCCAACATCGGCCAGAACCTCAACTTCCACGACGACGGGCCGAGCATCAGCCTCGCGACCCAGGCCGAACCCCAGCTGACGGTCGACGAGACGGTCCTCCTGACCGACGCTTCGGCCAGCTTCGCGGGCGCGTTCAACTCGAGCTTCGGCGCCGACGGCGCCGGCACGGTGACCTACGCGCTAAGCATCCTCTCGTCGGGCGCCAACAGCGGCCTCGTCGACACACTGAGCGGCCAGCCGATCATCCTGGTGATGAGCGCGGACGGGACCTTCGTCGAGGGACGGGTCGGCAACGCGCTCGGCGCGGTCGCCTTCACGGTGACGGTCAACGCCTCGGGCCAGGTGACGCTCGACCAGCAGCGCGCCATCATTCATCCGGACCCGACCAATCCGGACGACAGCAAGACGCTCAGCGCCGACAACCTCGTCCAGCTGACCGCGACGGTCACCGACAGGGACGGCGACCACCAGAGCGCGACGCTCAACATCGGCCAGAACCTCCACTTCGAGGACGACGGTCCGACCGCGCGCAACGACACCGACACGATCTCCAACGGGGGCACCTCCGCAGCGGGCAACGTCATCACCGGCGTCGGCACCAACGAAGGCGCGGTCAACGCCGACAGCTCGGGCGCGGATTCGCCGGCGCACATCACGGGGATCTCTGGCGTCAGTCCGATCGACACCACGTTCAGCGGCGGCTTCCTCGACGCGACGGGAGTCCATGGCACGCTGCAGATCGATGCCAACGGCAATTACACCTACACCCGGACCGACAACGTCCAGGGCACGGTGCATGACGTGTTCACCTACACGTTGACCGACGCCGACGGCGATTCCGTGACGGCCACGCTCGACATCACCATGACCGACAACGCGCCGACCCTGCCGGACCCGGCACTGGTGCAGCTCGACGACGATGCGCTGGCGGGCGGCAACCCGGGCGGCCCGGGCGGCACCGACGACGTCGACTCCGCGGGCCTGCCCGGCCAGCTGGCCGGCACCGGCGGCGACGGCACGCTGACTTACTCGTTCACCGGCAACAACACGCTTCCGGCGGGCTTCACGGTCAACCCGGTCGATGCCAGCCACGTGCAGATCCTGCAGGGCGCGACGGTGGTCCTGACCATCACGCTGAACACCGCGACGGGCGCGTTCAACGTGGTCCAGAACCACGCGATCGACCATTCGGCCGGCAACCTCGAGAACAATACGGTCTTCAACATCGGCGTGCAGGTCGAAGATGCCGACCACGACGCCGATCCGGCGACGATCACGATCAACGTCGACGACGACACGCCGACGGTTGTCGCGTCCGCGACCCAGCCGACGCTGACGGTCGACGAGACGGTGCTTGCGACCAATGCGAGCGCGAGCTTCGCCAGCGTGTTCACCGACTCGTTCGGTGCCGACGGCGCGGCCGCGGCCAACTCGGTCGTCTACACGCTCGGCGTCAGTGCGTCGGGCGTCGACAGCGGCCTGATCGACACGGCGACCAACCAGCATGTGCTGCTGACGGTCAACGGCAGCGGCGTGGTCGAAGGTCGGACCGCGGTCAGCGGCGACCTCGTGTTCACGGTCAGCGTCAACGGCTCGGGCACGGTTACGCTCGACCAGATCCGCGCGGTCGTTCACTCGCCGGACTCGGGACCGGATCAGTCGACCACCTTGTCGGCGGACACCCTGGTCACGCTCACTCAGACGATCACGGATCACGACGGCGATCCGGCGTCGGCGACGGCGAACATCGGCACGAACCTGGTGTTCAAGGATGACGCGCCCAGCATCAGCGCGACGGGTGTCGAGCCGACGCTTACGGTTGACGAGACTACGCTTGCGACCAACGCCACGGCCAGCTTTGCGGCGAACTTCACCAGCGCGTTCGGAGCCGACGGTGCCGGCACGCTCACTTACGCCCTGAGCGTCAGCTCGTCGGGCGTTGCGAGCGGCCTCGTCGACACGGCGACTGGCCAGAGCGTCGTTCTGACGGTCAACGGCAGCGGCGTGGTCGAAGGCCGCACCGCGGTCAGCGGCGACCTCGTGTTCACGGTCAGCGTCAACGCTGCGGGCCAGGTCACGCTCGACCAGATCCGCGCGGTCGTTCACACGCCCGACACCGGGCCCGACCAGTCGACCGGACTGTCGGCCGACAATCTCGTGGTCCTGACCGCGACGATCACCGACAAGGACGGCGACAGCGCCAGCGCCGCGCTCAACATCGGCAGCAACCTGATCTTCAAGGACGATGCGCCGACGGTGACCGGCCCGGCCGCTCAGTCGAGCGTCTCGGTCGACGAGACCAGTGCGGCCAACGCCGGCTTCAGCGTCGCGGTCGGAGCGGGCTTCCCGATCCAGTCGACCAGCGCTGCGGCGATGGTCACCGCGACGACTTCGTTCGGCGCGGATGGCGCGGGCACCACCAGCTACGGCATCTCGATCGTGGGCGGCGGAGCAACGACGCTCAAGACCGCGGTCGGCGACTTCGCCATCACCCTGGTGCAGACCGACGCGCAGACGATCACCGGCCAGTACAATGACGGCGTCGTCAAGACGGCGTTCACGGTCCACATCAACGCCAACGGCACGGTTACGCTGACGGAGAATGTGCCGCTCGAGCATAACGTCGACGGCGGCACTCCGGCCGACTTCAACGACACCTTGACCCTGGCGGGGCTGATCAACGCGACCATCACCGTCACCGACAAGGACGGCGACAGCGTGACCAGCTCACCGGTCGGCATCGGCGGCAACATCAGCTTCTTCGATGACGGCCCGCACGCCTTCACTCCGGACGATGTCGCGTCGCTCAACGGCCAGCAGCCGCCGGTCAACGGCAACCTCAACGTCAACATGGGCGCCGACGGGCTTGGCAGCTTCGTCTTCACCGGCACGAACGGGTCCAACGCGGTCGACGACAGCGGCCACTTGCTGAAGGTCGGCGGCGTTCAGCTGCACGTGTTCGGCTTCGGCACCAACCACATCTATGCGACGACCACGGATGCCAACGGCGTCCACGCCTACGATGTGACGTTGAATGCCGACGGCACCTACACGTTCGACGTCAATGCGGTGGTCGACAACGGCACGCAGACCAGCTTCACCAACCTGACCAGCGCTGCAGCGGGCAACGTCGAGTTCCGCGGCATTGGGGTCGACGTCGCCAACAACAACTCGTCCAACACCGACGTGTTGATTTCCGGCCATGGCGCGACGCAGGCGCCTGGCACGGTCAACACCGACAGCGACTCGATCGGCGTCGACAACCAGTCGATCAATCCGGGCGAGGGCGCCCGCCTCGATTTCGTGCAGGCGCTCGTCACCGACGCCGGCCAGCCGACCGGGTTCAACTACACGACTCACGTCACGACGACCCACTTCGAGGAGCTGATCCCGCAGGTGCAAGGCTCGCCGAGCAACACGGTCAGCATCGTCGTCAACGCGATCGTGGCCGACAACGACCAGGTGTTCGACAACACGCCGGCCAACGGGCTCGAAGCGGGCGAATCGCGCGCGACGATCACGGGCGTCAGCGTCATCGACATCAATGGCGGGCCCGGCGGCACGCCGATCACCCGCACCTTCACCGCTGACGGGACGCAGGGCGGGATTACGGTCGATTTCCGCGCCGACGGCACGGTGTCGATCAGCGGCCTGCAGGCCGGCGACACCTACGGCATCGACACCACGACCCCGTTCAGCGCGGTCATCGTCGAATCGCCGGACTTCACGAACGGCCTGTACGCGGCGTCAGAAACCGCGACGATCGACAACGACGACGGCTTCGACCTCGGCATCTTCTCGCTCGGCACGCAGAGCAACGGCCTGCCGATCGACCAGACGTTCAACGTGACGGCGACCGACAGCGACGGCGACTTCGTGACGTCGCACCTGACGACCACCATCGCCAACGCTGTGGCCGGCAACGCCGTCGGCACCACCGCCGGCGACACGCTGAACGGCGATGCCACGGACAACGTGCTTGCGGGCAATGCCGGCAACGACACGCTGAACGGCAATGACGGGGCCGACTTCATCTACGGCGGGTCCGGCAACGACACGTTGAACGGCGGCAACGGGAACGACATCCTGGTTGGCGGAACCGGTGCCGACACGCTGACCGGCGGAGCGGGCAACGACACGTTCGTGCTCAGCAACGCCGCGGTCACCAACGGCGCGGGCAATATCGACATCATCACCGACTATACGGCCGGCGAGATCATCGACATCACCCAGATCCTGAGCGTGACGACCGCGACCAACGTCGTGACCGGCGGGTTCCTGCGGCTGACCACGGGCGGCGACATCCAGGTCGACCTCAACGGCGGCGGCAATGCCCTCGACTGGGTCACCGTCGGCCACCTCAACGGAGTGCTCGGCAACACCACCGTCCGCTACGACCTGTCGGACGGCACCACCGCCAACGTGGTGCTGACCCCGGTCGCTCCGGCGGCCGAGCTCAACCCGAAGGGCTCGGGCTCGACCAGCCAGACGCAGATCGTGACCAACAGCAACAATGTGCTGATGGGCGCGTTCGCCGCGGCCGGCCTGATGGCCTCCGAGCAGCTGGCGGCCTCGACCCCGAGCCATGCCGACCTCAACTCGAGCGTCAGCAGCCTCGCCACGGTTGCCTTCCACAACCAGGCGCTGGCCCCGATCTCGCTCGATGGAGCGGGCTCGAGCCACGGCATCGACGCGATGCCGGCGCTCAACTTCGCCCGGCCGATGGGCCTCGGCGAAGCGGCGACGATCCACTCGGCGCCCGAGCAGTTCGCTGCGCACACGCTGGCGGGGACGGGCGGCGAGGCGTCGCAGCCGGTCGCCGCGGCGTTCCTCGCGGGGACGGCGATGCCGGCCCATGACGGCGGCGCGATGGCGGCGATGGCGCCGGTCGTGGCGATGCCCGCGGCCCATCAGCTGGTCGCGCTCGGCAACGGCTCGGTCAGCGGCGCCCAGCACAACCAGGTGGTGAGCCAGGTGCTCGCCGACGCCCTCCACGGCGGCGGCGGCGCTCCGGCCATCGAGCATGCGCTCGCCTCACTGCCGGGTCACGGCGGGATGGGCAGCGGGCTCGCGCTCGATGTGCTTGCAAGCCACAACGCTGCCGGCGTTCCATTCGGGGACAGCAGCGCCTTTGCCGGCTTCTCCGCGGTTCATTCTGCGATATCGATGGAGGCCATGATGGTTCACGTCGACGCCGTTCAGCCGCATGCCTGATTTGCGTTAATTGCTAAATGGCGGGGCCCCCACCTGTGGACAGTGGGGGCCCGGCAACGACCAGAAGGGGGTACCATGACTAAGAAGCACTGGACGATGATCGTTCCCGGAGCGGTGCTGCTGTGCGCGTCACCTGCATTCGCCGTGGAACTACGCGACGCCGTTCAATCGGCGCTCAACACCAACCCTGAAATCCGCCAGGCGGTCGCCAACACCGCGGCGACGCGCGAAGAGCGCAAACAGGGTCAGGGGCTTTATTACCCCCGCATCTCGGTGGAAGGCTCGGCCGGCGTGCGCAGCCTGCGCAACCCGACCCGCCGGTCGATCGGCCTTGCCGACCAGACCCTGTACCCGATCGAGGGTGACCTCATCGTCCAGCAGCTGCTGTATGACAGCGGCGGCCGCGAAGCCGAGATCCGCCGCCAGGCGTCGCGCACCGACGCCGCTTCGGCCCGGGTCGAGGAGCGCTCCGAATTCGTCGCGCTGAACGTGTCGCGCACCTACATCGATTACCTGCTGCAGCAGCGGCTGGTGGCGATCGCGCAGGACAATGTGACGTTCCACGAGCGGCTCGTCGGCGACCTTCGCGAAGGCGTTTCCAAGGGCTCGATCAGCATCGCCGACCAGCAGCAGGCCGAAGAGCGGCTGCAGTCGGCCCGCGCCCGGGTCACCGAGGCCCGCGAGGACCTCGACACCGCGGCGATCACCTTCCGGACGCTGACCGGCGTGCCGATCGACACCGTGGCGCTGCCGCCGGACCTGTCGCAATGCATGCCGGCGACCCTCGAGGACGCCGAGCAGATGGCCCGGAACAACAACCCGCGCGTGCAGGAGGCGATCGCCGACCTGTCGACCGCGCGCGAGGAAGTTCGCGCCGCGCGCGCCGCGATCGGCCCGAAGTTCACGCTCGAGGGTCGGGCCCGCGCCGGTCACGACATCGACGGCTTCGCGGGAAGGACCACTGACCTCCAGGCCTTGGGCGTGCTCCGCTGGGAGCTGTACAACGGCGGCATCAAGGAAGCGAACGTGCGCGAGCAGCAGGCCCGGGCCGACCAGGTCCATGGTCGCCTGTTCGAGGTGACTCGCGGCGCTGAGGAGGACACTCGCAGCGCCTGGAGCCGGCTGGTCAACCAGACGGCCCTGGTCAGCGAGCTCGAAGCGCAGGGCAAGATTTCGGACGACGTGCTGCTGTCCTACCGGGAGCAGTTCAACATCGGCCGGCGCTCGCTGCTCGACGTGCTCGACGCGCAGAACACGCGCTACAATGTTCAGCAGCAGACCGAGACCGCGCGTCTCGCCAAGCTCTATGCGCAATATCGCGTGCTCGCAGCGAGCAACCGCTTGATCGAATGCCTCGGCGTGCAGATGCCCGCCGCCGCGGCCGGCACCGAGCGGCGGCGCTTCCGTGTCAACCCGATCCCGCCGGGCGACCTGCAGGAGAACAGCGTGCCGTATCCGGCGATGATTACGCCGACTGCGGCTCCGGCAGCGACGACTCCGGGGGCGGCGGCCGCGGTTGCCCAGCCCACCGAGCAGCCGCAAGGCCGGTAAGAGTGCAAAGGACGGTTTGTGAGTTTCATGCATTGGCTTGATGCGGAGCGGTCGCGTGAAATCGACCCCGTCCTTGACTGCCTGACCTACCTCGCGCGGGAGGCGGACCGGCCATCGTCGCCGGTCCTCCTCCGCGCGGGCCTCGCCCTCGCCGACGACGGCACGCTGCCGTTCCACCAGATCGAGCCCGCGCTCGACCAGGTCGGGATGCGCGCCGAGCCGGTCGCCCGGCGGCTGAAGGGCTGGCCGGCGCGCAAGATGCCGGCCGTGCTCGAATTGACCGAAGGCCGCGCCGCGGTGCTGCTCGAGATGCGGGACGGCGACGCGCTCGTCTATGCCCCCGGCATCGCCGAGCTCAACTGGATCAAGCTTGCCGAGCTCGAGCCGGTCTACGCCGGCCGCGCGGTGGTCGTCGAAACCGACCCGACCCGCGAGCGCGAGGGCGAGCGGCCGTGGGACAAGGCCAAGCGCACGCACTGGTTCTGGTCGGAAGTCTATAAGGTCCGCAAGGAATATTGGCCGGTCCTGCTCGCGGCGCTGATCGTCAACCTGCTCGCCTTCGCGATGCCGCTGTTCACGATGAACGTCTACGACCGGGTCATCCCGAACAAGGCGATCTCGACCCTGTGGGTGCTGGCGCTCGGCGTGTTCCTCGCGCTCGGCTTCGACTTCATCCTTCGCGTCGCGCGGGCGCGGCTGATCGACGAGGTCAGCCGGGCGCTCGACGCCAAGCTGTCGCAGAAACTGTTCGAGAAAGTGATGAACTTGCCGATGGCCGAGCGCCAGGGCAGCACCGGCGCGTTTGCCCGCCGGGTGTCCGAGTTCGAGCAGGTGCGCGACTTCTTCGCCTCGACCACGGTCGTGCTGGTCGTCGACGTCATCTTCCTGTTCCTGTTCCTCGGGCTGATCACGATCCTCGCCGGCTGGCTGGTGTTCGTGCCGATCATCGGCATCGCGCTGATGCTGATCGCCGGGCTCAGCCTGCAGAAAGCGATGGGTCGCGCGGCGCTCGACGCGCAGGCGGACTCGAGCCTGCAGCATTCGGTGCTGGTCGAATCGATCGCCGGCGCCGAGACCCTGAAGGCGGCGCGGGCGGAAGGGCAGATGCTCGGCCGCTGGCGGCGCTATTCGGCGATGTCTGCGGCGACCAGCGAGCGGATGCGGCGCCTGACCGCGATCGCGGTCAACCTCGCCAGCATCTCCCAGCAGACGATCAGCGTCGGCCTGCTGATCGGCGGCTTCTACCAGTTCCAGCAGGGCGACATGACGATGGGCGCGATCATCGCCATCATCATGCTGTCCGGCCGTTCGCTGCAGCCGATCGGCCAGCTCGCCTTCCTCGTCACCCGCGGCAAGCAGGCGTTCGCGACGCTCGATTCGCTGCAGCGGATGATGGACGCCAGCGACGAGCGCCAGGTCGCGATGCGCAGCATCGTGCCCGAGATCCGCGCCGGCCACGTCGAGCTCAACGACGTCTCGTTCCGCTATCCCAATGCGGGCCGCGATTCGCTCGACGGGCTCAACCTCAAGATCGGCCCGGGCGAGCGCATCGGGATCATCGGCCGGGTCGCTTCGGGCAAGTCGACGCTCGGCCGGGTGCTGTGCGGCCTCTATGCCCCGACCGAGGGCGAGATGCTGGTCGACGGCCTCGACAGCCGCCAGTACCACCCGCACCAGCTGCGCGAGAGCTTCCGCTTCGTCGCCCAGGACGCCGAAGTGTTCAGCGGCACCGTGCGCGACAACCTCATGCTCGGCGCGGCCAAGGCCAATGACGAGCAGCTGATCGACGCCGTGGTCCGCTCGGGCGCCGACATCTTCCTGTCGCGCGACGCGGCCGGCTTCGACCTGCCGGTGGGCGAGCGCGGGTCGCGCCTGTCGGGCGGGCAGCGCGCGCTGCTGGTCCTCGCCCGGGCGCTGGTCAGCCCGTCGAAGATGCTGTTCCTCGATGAGCCGACCGGCTCGATGGACACCCAGACCGAGCTCTATTTCATCGAACATCTGAAGACGGCGCTGGCGCCCGATCAGTCGCTGGTCGTCGCCACCCACCGCCACAACATGCTCTCGATCCTCACCCGCCTGATCGTGATCGACGGCGGCAAGATCCTCGCCGACGGGCCGCGCGACGACGTGCTCAAGCATTTGAGCGCGCCGCAGACGCCGCAGCCGAAGGCGGCCGGATCATGAGCGCGCTCGCCCTTCGCCGGCCGATGCTGCGGACGCTGCCCCTGAAATGGCTGGCGGCGGCGCTGCTGGCGCTCGCAGCGGCGGTGGCGGTCGGAGTCAGCCTGCTGCCCAATCGCGGGGCCGACGCGGCGACGCTCAACGTCAAGATTTCCGCGGTCAGGGCGGCGCAGCTGATCAACGCGACCAGCGGCGCGCAGGCCAACGACCTCCAGGCGGTCGGCGACCAGGCCAAGCTGATCAACGCCGCGCTGCCGTTCGCCGGCGGGCCGCTCCACGCCGCCCAGCCGTTCGCGGCGTCGGGGAGCGGCCTCGATCAGCGCCGCGCTCTGCTGTGCCTGACCCAGGCGGTCTATTACGAAGCCGGCTTCGAGCCGGTCGAGGGACGCCGCGCGGTCGCCCAGGTGGTGCTGAACCGGATGCGCCACCCGGCCTTCCCCAAGTCGGTGTGCGGCGTGGTCTACCAGGGCGCCGGCAGCGGCGTCTGCCAGTTCACCTTCGTCTGCGACGGCGCGCTCTATCGCGCCCCGGCGCGCGACGCCTGGCTCCGGGCCGAGGACATCGCCCGCCAGGCGCTCGCCGGCTACGTCGAGACGAGCGTCGGCGAGGCAACTCACTATCACGCCGATTATGTCGCTCCGCGCTGGGCGCCGCTGCTGGCGAAGGTGTCGCAGATCGGCCAGCACATCTTCTATCGCTGGCCCGGCGCGTGGGGCCAGCCGGCGGCCTTCACCGGCCGCTATATCGGCGAGCCGCGCGACCCGCTGTCGATGCGGCCGCCGCCGCCCACAGCAGCGCCGCTGACGACCGGCGAGATTGCGTCGGCGGAAACCGGGCCGATCACCGACGGGACGGTGCTGCAACGCGCGCCGGACGACGTCGGCGGACTGCTCGATCCGACGAAGGGCTGGACCCTTCACATCCCCGGCCCGGACGAGAGCAGCGGAGCGGCCGCGAAGGCCATGGCCGCGCAGCAGGGCAAGCCCGCGCCGGCCGCCGCGGTGGTCGCGGCCGGGACTGCCGGAACGCAGGTAGCCAGCCGGTAAACTCTTGGAGTAAGAAGTAGTTATGGCAACGCTCCCCCTCGTCGGGCCCGCGCTCAAGCATCGCCGGCCGCTGACCGGCGCCCGCCTCATCATCGTCGCCTCGGCGGCGGCGTTCGCGATCTTCCTGCTGTGGGCCAGCCTCGCCCATGTCGACGAGGTCACGCGCGGCGAGGGCAAGGTGATCCCGTCGAGCAAGCTCCAGGTGATCACCGCGGCCGACGCGGCGACGGTCAGCGAGCTGCTCGTCCGCTCCGGACAGCGGGTCCACAAGGGCGAGCTGCTGGCGCGCCTCGACAGCCCCGAGAACACCTCGCAGGTCGGTCAGCTCGAGGCCGAGACCCAGTCACTGCAGTCGCGCGTGTCGCGCCTCACCCAGGAAGGCATGGGCGGGCACGTTGCCTGTACGGGCGCGGACTGCGCCGGTGAACAGGCGCTTCGCCAGGCGCGCGAAGCCGCGCTCAGCAGCAAGCGGGCCGCGCTTGCGGCAAGCGCCGACCAGGCGCGCCGTGACGCCGGCGAGGCGGCGGCCACGATTTCGAGCCTGCAGGGCAGCCTCGCGCTGGCCCAGAAGCAGGTGTCGATGCTCGAGCCGCTCGCCGCCAAGCACATCGTCCCCGAGACCGACCTGCTCGACAAGCGCCGCGAGGTGAACGACCTCCAGGGCCGGATCGCCGCTGCGCGCGAGCAGCAGGGCCGGGCCATGGCCGCCGTGCGCGAGGCCGAGGCCCAGTCGGCCCAGGCCAATTACGAATTCCGCCAGTCGGCGCTCGACGAACGCAGCCAGAGCATGGCCAAGCTCGCGGTCAACGAGCAATCGCTCCGCGGCGCCCAGGGCAAGCTCGGCCGGACCGAGATCCGCTCGCCGGTCGACGGCGTCGTCAACGACGTCCAGGTGACGACCATCGGCGGCTATGTGCAGCCCGGCCAGAAGATCATGGAAGTGGTCCCGCTCGGCGAGAAGCTGCTGGTCGAGACCCGGGTCAAGCCGAGCGACATCGCCTTCATCAAGGTCGGCGACCGGGCGCTGGTCAAGGTCACCGCCTACGACTTCTCGACCTACGGCGGGCTCGATGGCCGAGTCGTCCAGGTCTCGGCGGACTCGATCTACGACGAAACCAAGAAGGAAGCCTATTTCACGGTGATCGTCGAAACCCAGCGGAGCTTCCTGACCGCGGCCGGGCACAAGTTGCCGATCGGGCCGGGCCTGATGACCGACACCCAGATCATCACCGGACGCAAGAGCATCCTCACGTACCTGCTCAAGCCGGTGCTGCGGGCGCGCAGCGAAGCGCTGCGCGAGCGCTGATCGGTCAGTCCGCGGCCGTGTTGGCGGCCGGGGTCAGCGCACTATCCTCGACCGTGGCGAGATGCACCGGAGCCGGCTGGCGCACGCGGTAGCCGTGGGTGAAGGTCGCGTTCATCGAGAAGGTCAGGATCGGGCGATAGTCGGCGATGCTCTCGCTATCGAGCAGCCGGTCGGTGCCGTTGTCGAGCACGTACATGTGGCCGGCAGCGCGCGCGACCAGGATCGCATGATCGACTCGGCGGACCAGATCCTTGACCACGACGAGATAGAGGTCCTTGTCGGAGATGCCGGCACGGCGGGCCATCGCCAGCTTGGCGATCGCATAATCCTCGCAATCGCCGCGACCGCGGCCCAGCGTCTCGTTGGCGGTCGACCAGACGTCGGCGCGGCCGAACTGCCGGTCGTCGTCGGCGAACTGGACGCGCTTGTTGACGTACCAATTGACCGCTTCGAGGCGCTCGAACGGATCCTTGCCGCGCAGGCCGGCCGCGAAGGTCGCGGCCGAGCCGCCGACCGCGGCATGTTCGACCCGGTGCCAGCGGGCATCGAGCGGGGTGCGGCCAACGCGCAGCGCGACGCTGCCGAAAATGTCGGGGCGGCCGTTGGCGACCCCCGGGCTGAACGCCGGGCGATCGCGCAGCACCGCCGGAACGACGGTCGGCCGGGCATAGGACAAGGATGCCGGCTGAAGCATTTCACGAGCGGGGAGCGGCATTCCGCTCTGCTGCGCCTTCAGCGCATCGAGCGCGCTCGGGCCGCCGAGGATGGCCTCGGTCTTGCTCATCGACTGGGCGGCGGCCGGAGTCTGGAACGCCACCGCGGCGGCGGCTCCGGTCACGAGGGCGAACAGGCGCTTGGCGACAATCTTGTCCATGCCCGCGGTTGTCGCAAGACAAGGCGAAGACACGGCTAAAGAGGTTGGTTAAGCGGCTCCTAACCGTGATTTTTCCGGCCGGGCCCAAAAAAGATGGACAAAGGTTCACGGAGCGACCCCCGGGCCAGCGGGTTCTGACGCCTTATGACTCGCGAACTGGACCGCAATCCAAGCAAAGTCCCGGCGATCACGCTCGGTTTCTGGATCATTAAGATCCTGGCGACGACGCTCGGCGAGACCGGCGGCGACACGGTCAGCATGACCTGGCTCGGCGAGACCACGCCGAACGCCGGCGCGGCCGGGCTTAACGGCTATCTGGTCGGGACCCTGGCGTTCGGCATCGCGCTGATGGTCCTGGTGTGGGCGCAGGTCCGGGCGCGGCAGTTCAACCCGTGGCTCTATTGGGCGACGATCGTCGCCTCGACGACCTGCGGGACGACGCTGGCGGATTTCGCCACGCGGTCGCTCGGGATCGGCTATCCCGGCGGCTCGCTGCTGCTGTTCGCCGCAGTGCTGCTCACGCTGTTCGCCTGGTACCGGGCGCTCGGCACGGTCGACGTCAACACCGTGTCCGGTCCGCGCGAGGAGGCCTTCTACTGGCTCACCATCACCTGTTCGCAGACGCTCGGCACGGCGCTCGGCGACTGGGTCGCCGATGCCGGTCCCGGCTACGGCGGCGGCGCCTTGCTGTTCGGCGCGGCGCTCGCGCTGCTGGCGGTACTCTATCATTCGACGCGGATCAGCCGGGTCGGCCTGTTCTGGGCGGCGTTCATCCTCACCCGGCCGCTCGGCGCGACGGTCGGCGACTTCCTCGACAAGCCGATGGCCAAGGGCGGGCTCGAGTTCAGCCGGCCGCTCGCGACCGCAATCCTGGCCCTCGCCATCGTCGCTTTGGTCGTGCTGCTGCCGCAACGCCCGGCATCGCGTCCGAAGGCCGCGGCGGCCTAGCGACACGGCCGTTTCTAACCCTGATCAGCATGTGAAACCGACTGCCGTTACGGACGTTTCGCGAGCGCCAGCCAATCAGGGAGAAGGGCATGCCGACGATCAAGAGCGGCGGTTCCAAGCGCGGTTTCGCGGCGATGGACCCGGCCAAGCAACGGGAGATTGCGAGCAAGGGCGGCAAGGCCAGCCACGGCGGCGGGCGCAGGCCGAGCACCAGCCGCTAGACAGACGCGTTTCCTCCGTGCCGCGTAAGAGCGCCGGCGCGCACCCCCCTGCCGCCGGCGCTCGAGTCTTTTGAGCAACCGCAGCGAGCGCGCTAGCGTTACGGATGCGGCATGTATCGGACGGACCTCACGGGACGCGACAAGAGCGGAGCGATCGCGGCGGTGCTCGCGATCCACGCCGGGTTACTGTTCGCCCTGCTCCACATCTCGGGGCGGATCGATCTCGCCGACCCGCAGAGCGTGCTCCAGGTGATCGACCTCGCGCCCGAGCCGCCGCCACCACCGCCTCCGCCACCGGCCCAACAGACGGCGAAGCCGAAGGAGAAAGAGGGCGGGTCGAGCCCCAAGAACATCAAGAGCGAAGCGACCCCCGTCGTCGCGCCCAAGCCGAAGGTCGAGACCCCGCCGGTCAACCCGATCGCCGCGGCCGAAATCCCGCGCCAGGGCAACGCCCCGACCCAGGGCGCGTCGAACGTGGTCGGGCCGGGCACCGGCGCGGGCGGGGTCGGGACCGGCACCGGCAGCGGCGCCGGGGGCACCGGGCCGGGCGGGGGCGGCGAGGGCGCGGCCTACCCGCCCCACCTGCTGACCCCGACGCTGCGCGGCCGCGACTTCCCGCGCCAGCTGCTGGACGACTGGCCGCGCGGCGCGCAGATCTTCATGCGCCTGCGGATCGATGCCCGCGGCTATGTCATCCAGTGCATCGTCGACCGCGGCACCGGCAGTCCGGCGATCGACGCGGCGGTATGCAACGCGGTCCAGACGCGGTTCCGCTATCGCCCGGCGGCCAACCGGTTCGGCGCGCCGGTTGCGGGATGGGCCGGATACCGCCAGACGGCCCCTAGATGAATTTGGCCAGATAAGCGGCTAGGGCGGTGTCATGATCGAAGCGGAATGGTGGGAGTATGACTCCCTGGACGAACTGGCCGACGCGGTCGCCGGCGACGTCGGGTTCATCGTCGAGAGCGCGGTCGAGGCGCGCAACGCGTCGCTGATCGCGGTCCCGGGTGGAACGACCGGGCCGGCGATCTATCCCAAGCTCGCGGCGCAAAGCCTGCCGTGGAAGCGGGTGACGATCATCCCGACCGACGAGCGGCTGGTGCCGATGGACGACGAGCGGAGCAACGTCCGGACCATCGCCCGGACTTTCCTGCCGACCGGCGCCCGGGTGGTGCCGATTGCCGCCGACATCGCCGACTACAAGCTCGCCGGGAACTCGGCCGACGCCCGACTCCAGGACCTGTCGTGGCCGCCCGACCTGGTGTGGCTCGGGATGGGCGCGGACGGGCATACGGCGTCGCTGTTCGCCGGGCCCGACCTCACCGCCGCGCTCGACGCGCCCAGGGCGCGGCGCGCGATCGGGGTGATGCCCGAGCCGCTGCCCGCCGACGCGCCGGTCGCGCGCGTCACCCTGACCCGCGCCGCCATCCTCTCGGCGCGGACGATCCTGATCACCGTCACCGGCCAGGACAAGCGCGACCTGCTCGAGGGGGCGATCGCCGACGGGCACAGCTCCAAGCTGCCGATCGGCCGCGTGCTCGCCGAGGCCGACCAGCCGATCGATATCCATTGGTGCCCGTGAGAAGGATTGGTTCACACGAAGGCACGAAGAAGCAGTGAAGCCACGAAGTCAGGCTGAAACCGCTTCGTGCCTTAATTTCTGTCTTCGTGGCTTCGTGTGAGAATCCTTGAATCCTAAACGTCTTCCAGCGGCTTCCCCGCCGTCTCCTTGAGGAACAGGATCGAGACGATCACCGAGATCCCGGTGAACAGCACCGCATACCACAGCCCGGTGTAGATGTTGCCGGTGATCGCGACGAGGGCGAAGCTGGTGACGGGGAGGAAGCCGCCGACCCAGCCGGTCCCGACGTGATAGGGCAGGCTCATGGCGGTGTAGCGCACCCGCGTCGGAAACATCTCGACCAGCGCCGCCGCCTGCGGGCCGTAGAGCGCGGTCGAGGCGACGGTGAAGGCGAGCAGGATCAGCAGGAGGATGGTGATGTTGGCCTGTTTGGGATCGGCGCCTTTGGGATAGCCGGCGGACTGAAGCGCGGCGGCGACCTCCTCACCGGCCCTGGTCTTGAGCGCCTTGAGGTCGGTCGCGGCCAGGCCTTCGCCGCCGGCAATCGGGACCGATTGGGTTCCGGCAATGATGCGCGTCTGGCGGTCGGCCGATGACCTGGTCGAGTAGGAAATGCCCTTGGTCACCAGCGTCGACTTGGCGATGTCGCAGGCGCTGACGAACCTGGCCGTGCCGGTCGGGTCGAACTGCACCGAGCAGCTCGAGGGATCGGTCTCGACCACCACCGGCGTCGCCTGCTGGGCCGCAACCAGCGCCGGGTTCGCGGCCGCGGCGATCCAGTGCGAGGCGGGGAAATAGAGCAGGAGGGCGAGCGCCATGCCCCCGACCATCACCGGCTTGCGGCCGATCCGGTCGCTGAGCCAGCCAAAGTAGACGTAGAGCGGGGCGCTGACCACGGTCATCACGATCAGCAGCAGGTTCCACGTCGCTTCCGGCAGGCCGAGCGAGCGGCCGATGAACACCTGCACGACGTAGAAGAAGCTGAAGTACCAGACCGCGCCCTGGGCGCACATGATGCCGAAAAAGGCGAGCAGGACCTGCTTCAGGCTTTCCTTGCGCGCGAAGGCTTCGCGAAACGGCGTCTTGGTGACCTCGCCCGCCTCCTGCAACTGGGCGAAGGCGGGGCTTTCGGACAGGCGAATCCGCATCCACAAGGAGATGGCGAGGAGCGCGACCGAGACCAGGAACGGCACCCGCCAGCCCCACTGCCCGAACGCCTCCTCGCCGATCGCGGTGCGCGTGGCGACGATGACCAGCAAGGCAGCGAGCAGGCCGAACGACGCCGACGACTGGATCCACCCGGTCGCCGCGCCGCGCTTGTCGTTGGGCGCATGCTCGGCCACGTAGATCGCGGCGCCGCCATATTCGCCGCCCAGCGCGATGCCCTGCAGGATGCGCAGCAGGATCAGCAGCGTCGGGCCCAGCGCTCCGGCCTGCGCGTAGGTCGGCAGCAGGCCGATCAGGAAGGTCGCTCCGCCCATGATCGACACGGTCGCCAGGAACGCGCCCTTGCGGCCGAGGCGGTCGCCGATCGCGCCGAAGATCAGCGCGCCGACCGGCCGGAACACGAACCCCGTGGCGAAGACGGCGAGCGCCGCGATCAGCCCCGCGGTCGGATTGATCCCCGCGAAGAAGATCTTCTGGATGGTGGTGACCAGCGCGCCGTAGACGAAGAAGTCATACCATTCGAACGCGGTGCCCGCGGACGACGCGATGATCACCCGCGCCATCGACCAGGGCTTGTGGTGATGCGGTTCCGCGACTGTCGCCATCATGCTCTCCCCTTGGACGAAAGGGATAGCGACACAGCCCGGCACGCGGAAGCGAAAGAAAAAACTCGGCCGCCCGGGAATAAACTCCTGCCGCCGCCGGTCATGGCATCGATCACTTGCGAAGAGGACGATCGATGTTTGATGGCGACGACACGGGCCGGCGGGACTTCCTCAAGTGCATGGCGTGGGCCGGGACCGGTGCGCTGTTCGCGGTTTCGGGCGGAGTCTCGACCTCGATCGGCCTCGATGCGGCGCTTGCCGCGCCGCTCAAGCGGTCGGCGGCGGCAACGCCGTTCACCTTCGTCCAGCTGAGCGACAGCCACATCGGGTTCAACAAGCCGCCCAATGCCGATGCGCGCGCCACCTTCCGCGAAGCCATCGCCAAAGTGAAGGCGCTGCCGCACCAGCCCGACTTCATCATCCACACCGGCGACGTGTCGCAGCTGTCGCGCGACGTCGAGTTCGACGACGCCGACCAGATGCTCAAGGCCACCGGCCTGCCGGTCTTCTTCGTTCCCGGCGAGCATGACATGCTCGACCCGGACGGCGGCAAGGCGTTCCTCAACCGCTTCGGCAAGGGCAGCAAGGGCGCGGGATGGCACAGCTTCGACCATCGCGGCGTGCACTTCGTCGCGCTGGTCAATGTCGCCGACCTCAAGCCCGGCGGCATGGGGAACCTCGGCGCAGACCAGCTCAAGTGGCTCAAGGCCGACCTCGCCGGGCGGCCGTCGTCGACCCCGATCGTGGTGTTCGCG
>DASRAY010000135.1:0-24586 GCA_035637935.1 Sphingomicrobium sp. | reverse complement strand
AGCGCGGCGATCGCGGCGACGATGGCGAGAATGAGCAGAATGCGGATCGTGCTCGACGGCTCGTGGAACCAGAGGATCCCGACGATCACCGTGCCCACCGCGCCGATCCCGCCCCACACGGCATAGGCCGTGCCCATCGGGATCGCGCGCGACGCGACCTCCAGCAGGGCCATGCTGATCGCGACCGAGACGAGGAAGGCCAGCGTCCACGGCATGTTTCGGAACCCGTCGACGAAGCGCAGCGAGGTCGTGAACCCGACCTCGAACAGGCCGCCGATGATCAGCCACACCCAGGGCATGAATTTCCTTTCACTGGACGCGCGCCGTCCAATCGTTACGCTCCGGACTCATGGCTGAGCCACGGGCCTTCGGCAACATCACTTCCGCCCCACGGTTCCTCGCCTTTCTCGTGGTGCTCGTCGTCGCGACCTTGGTCGCCACGCGATTGATCACGAGCCCGTGGCTCGGCTTCATGGCCGGGTTCGACGTCGCTGCAGTCGTGTTCCTGGCGGCCTGCATTCCCTTGCTGAGCACGCGCGAGGAAGCCGTCATCCGCCACCGCGCAATCACCAACGACGCCAACAAGACGCTGCTGCTGATCATCGCCGGCGTCGTCGTCGCGGCCTTGCTCGCGTCGATCACGGCGGAGACTGTCGGCCAGAAGCCGGAACCGCTCACCAAGTGCATGGTCATCGCCACGCTCGTGCTGGCCTGGCTGTTCACCAACACGCTCTATGCGATCCACTACGCGCATCTGGCGTACATCAAGCCCGACGCCGGCAACGCCGGGCTCGAGTTCCCCGGCACCAAGCAACCGAGCTACTGGGACTTCGTCTATTTCGCCTATACTTTGGGCATGACGTTCCAGACCTCGGACGTCACGATCACCGACGAACGCATCAGGCGCGTGGTCACGGTCCACTGTTTCGTCGCCTTCGTGTTCAACATCGGCGTGCTCGCTTTCACCATCAACGTGCTGGGATCGAGCAGCACGCCCTAGGCGGCGACGTCGATCTCGGGCGGTTCGGTGATCTGTCGCCGCGCCGCCACCAGGCACCCGCCGACGATCAGCGCAGCGCCGGCCAGCGTATAGGCGGAAACCTTCTCGTGAAAGATCAGCCAACCGCACAGCGACGCCCACAGGAAGCCGCTATATTCGGTCGCCGCGAGGTAGCCTGCTTCGCCGCGGGCGTATGCCCAGGCGAACAGCAGGGTGCCCGAAGTCGAGAGGGTCGCGGCGACCGCGACCCACATCCATTGCTCGCCGGGCCAGCGCGGCAGGCCGACGAACGGCAGGGCGACGACCCAGATCGCGAGGATTGTCAGGCACTGGAAGAAATTGATCTCGAACGGCTTCGCAGCCAGGGCCTGGTGGCGCATCAGGACGATGTTGACCGCATAGCATAGCGCCGAGCCGAGGATCGCGAGCGTGCCCATCAGCAGGTCGTGATTCTGGCCGCCGCGGGCCTGCCCGAAGACGATCACGAGCACACCCGCGAACGCGACCAGCGAACCGGCGATCGACCGCGATCCGATCTGCTCCTTCAGCACCAGCGCCGCGAGCAGCAGCGCGATCAGCGGCGCGATGAAGGTCAGCGCGATCGCCTGGGCGAGCGGAACCCGGCCGATCCCCCAGAAGAACAGGAAGGCCATCACGGTGATGATCAGGCTGCGCCAGACGTGGATCCTGAGGATCGACCGGGCAGGCCAGCCGCTGCGCGACGGCAGGTAGATGATCGCGGCGATCGCGAAGTTCGCCCCCGCGCGCCACACGCTGACCGCGATGATGCCGATGACCAGCACGAGGTGCTTCATCACCGCATCCATGATCGACAGCACGGCGACCGCGGCGAGCGCGACGGCGAAGGCTTTGATCGGATGCTGGGTGACGCGATTCACCTGGCCGCGCTTAGCGGCGATTAGTGCGTCGCGGGAGAGGCCGGGGCGGGATCGATCAGCAGCGGCGGCTGGCTATTGGCATGGGCCAGGGAATTGGCGAGCGCAGCGCCGAAAAACAGGATGATGAGCAGCTTGCCCATGGCGCCACTTTGCGCCGCGAAGGTTGAAGAATTGCTAAGCCTATTCCGCCGCGTCGAGCGTCGCTTCGTCCGCCGCCGCGGCCTCGATCTCGGCGGCCTTGGCTTCGACCAGCCGGACGATGTGATCGATCATGTCCGCGTCCTGGACATGGTGGTCGGTGACTCCCGACAGATAGACCATGTGAGTGCCGTTGCCGCCGCCGGTGAGGCCGATGTCGGTCTCGCGCGCTTCGCCGGGGCCGTTGACGACGCAGCCGAGGACGCTGAGCGACATCGGCGTCTTGATGTGCTGCAGCCGCTCCTCGAGAGCCTCGACGGTACGGATCACGTCGAACCCCTGGCGCGCGCAGCTCGGGCAGGAGACGACGCGGACGCCGCGGCTGCGGATGCCGAGGCTCTTGAGAATTTCGTACCCGACGCGGACCTCTTCCTCGGGCTCGGCGGAGAGCGACACGCGGATCGTGTCGCCGATCCCGGCCCACAATAGCGAGCCGATGCCAAGCGCGGATTTGACCGTGCCGCCGATCAATCCGCCGGCCTCAGTGACCCCGAGATGCAGCGGACAATCCACCTGGTCGGCAAGTTGCTGATAGGCGGCAACGGCGAGGAACACGTCGCTGGCTTTGACGGCCACTTTGTACTTGCGGAAGCCGTGGTCCTCGAGAATCCGGATATGGTCGAGCGCGCTTTCGACCAGGGCCTCAGGACAGGGCTCGCCGTATTTCTCGAGCAGGTCCTTCTCGAGGCTCCCGGCATTCACCCCGATCCGGATCGCGCAGCCGTTGGCGCGGGCCGCGGCAATCACCTCGCGGACCCGCTCCTCCGAGCCGATGTTGCCGGGGTTGATGCGCAGGCACGCCGCGCCGGCGTCCGCCGCCTCGAGCGCGCGCTTGTAATGGAAGTGGATGTCGGCGACGATCGGGACATTCGCGGCCCGGACGATGTCCTTGAGCGCGACGGTCGCGGCGGCCGTCGGGCAGGACACGCGGACGATGTCCGCCCCGGCTTCCTCGCAGCGGCGGATCTGGTCGATCGTCGCGGCCGTGTCCTCGGTCGGGGTGTTGGTCATGGTCTGGACGCTGATCGGCGCGCCCCCGCCGACGGGCACGGAGCCGACCATGATCTGGCGCGACTTGCGCCGCTCGATATCGCGCCACGGGCGAATGGAAGACATGGGCTGCATATAGGCGCCGGTCGAGCGCCAATCAAAGCAAGGCTTTAGTCGTCCTCGCCCCAGCGCCAGCGCCAGCCGCCGCGGGTCGTGCGATTGGTGATGACGATCAAGGCGACCGCCGCCGGAGCGAGGATCGCGAGCAGGGCGACCGGCCGGGCGGCAAAGAAATATGCGTCGACGCCGACGACTGCGAAAAAGGCGAGCATCACCGCCCAGCCCTGCCAGGCGATCGGCAGGCTCGCGCCATAACCATAACGCTTGGCCGCGAACCATTCGGGACCTTCGCTCATCTCACTTCTCCTTTGGCGGCCGGCCGCGCTTGCGCGGCTCGGGCACCTTGAGCTTCACGCCGCGCGCCCCGAGCGCCTCGCGAATCAAACATTCGACCTGGGCGTTGACGCTGCGCAGGTCAGCGGCGGCGCAGCGCTCGACGGCCGCCCACAAGGCGGGGTCGACCCGGAGCGGATAGGCTTTGCGCTCGCCGCTCACCGTCACATCCCTAGGTGTACAGCGTGCCGGTGTTCACCACGGGCTGCGTGTCGCGTTCGCCGCACAGCACGACCATCAGGTTCGAGACCATCGCCGCGCGGCGCTCGTCGTCGAGCTCGACGACGTTCTTCTCCGACAGCATTTCGAGCGCCATCTCGACCATTCCGACTGCGCCCTCGACCAGGGTCTTGCGCGCCGCGACGACTGCCTGCGCCTGTTGCCGGCGAAGCATCGCTCCAGCGATCTCCTGCGCGTAGGCGAGGTGAGTGAAGCCGCATTCGTCGACGGTGATGCCGGCGACCGCGAGCCGAGCCTGGAGCTCGGTCCTGAGCTCGACCCCGACCTGGTCGTGGTTGCCGCGCAGGGTCACTTCCTGATGCTCGAAATCGTCGTAGGGATAGCGCGAACCGATGGTGCGGATCGCGGCCTCGACTTGGACCCGGACGAACTGCTTATAGTCGTCGACATCGAACAGGGCCTGGGCGGTGTCGACCACGCGCCAGACGATCTGCGCCGCCATCTCGATCGGGTTGCCGCGCAGGTCGTTGACCTTGATCTTGTCGGATATGAAGTTGTTGGCGCGGACCGAGACTTTCTTCTTGCCCATCCACGGCCAGGTCCAGCGCAGCCCGGTGGTGCGGTCCGTGCCGCGATAGTCGCCGAACAGGGTGATCGCGACCGCCTGGTTGGGCTGGAGCATGTAGAAGCCCGGCATCACCAGGACGAAGGTGAGCGTCGCGACGATCAGGATCATCACGTTGAATGCCGCACCGCCGGCCTCGGGCAGCGAGCCGATCCCGTAGATGTCTGCCACGATCGCCAGCAGCAACACCGCCAGCATGGCGAAACCGCTGACCGTCGACGCCGGACGTTCCGCGGTCGCGGTCAGGGCAATGACTTTCTCGTTGGCCACTTTTGCCTCCCTTAATTTGATATCATATTTATATGCCTCCTGATGAGTCGTCAACTGGAATCGCGGCGAGGGCCTCGCTATGGCCCGGCGCATGGCGACAAACTGGCGACTGGTCATCCACGGCGGCGCGGGAGCGATGCGCCCGAAGCAGGGCGATCCGAACCATGAGCAGCGGGCGCGCGAGGGTTTGCGCATGGCGCTCGAGGCCGGGGTGGACATCCTCGGACGCGGCGGCGCCGCGCTCGACGCGGTCGAGGCGAGCGCCCGCCTGCTCGAGGACGATCCCTGTTTCAACGCCGGGCGGGGCAGCGCGCTGACCGATCAGGGCTCGGTCGAGCTCGATGCGGCGATCATGGACGGGCGCAATCGACGCGCCGGAGCGGTCGCCGGGCTGCAGACCACGCGCGCGCCGGTCAGCCTCGCCCGGCGGCTGATGGAGCAGGGGCCGCACGTCTTCCTGACCGGCCGCGGCGCCGATCGGTTCGCCGAGGACGCGGGGCTCGAGCAGGTCGATCCCGCCTGGTTCGTGACCGACGAGCGGCGGCGCCAGCTCGACGAGCTGCTCGCCGGCGGCGGCTTCGACGCTGCGGTCAAATACGGCACCGTCGGCGCGGTCGCGCTCGACGAGCATGGCCATGTCGCCGCGGCTACCTCCACCGGCGGGCTCACCGCCAAGCGCTGGGGGCGGATCGGCGATTCGCCGCTGATCGGCGCGGGCACGTATGCCGACGACCGCTCGGCCGCAGTCTCGGCCACCGGCTCGGGCGAATATTTCATCCGCGCGGTCGCCGCCCACCAGCTCGCCGAGCGGGTGCGACTCGGCGGGGCGACGCTCCAGCAGGCGCTCGGCGGGGTGCTGGCCGACATCAGCGAGCTCGGCGGAACCGGCGGGCTGATCGCGGTCGCTCCGACCGGCGAGGCGGCGTGGGGCTTCACCACACCCGCCATGTACCGCGGCATGGCCGACGCCGCCGGCCGGCGAGTGGCGATCTACGCCGGCGAAGAGGAGCGGTAGGGCAGCGCGCCGGCCAGCCAGGCGATGTCCTGGGCGATCGCGGCCCGCTCGGTTGCGAGGAACTCGGCGACGGCCGCACGGAAGCTCCGGTTGGGGATGAAATGGGCCGAGCGCGTCAGCACCGGCTCGTAGCCGCGAGCGAGCTTGTGCTCACCCTGCGCGCCGGCCTGGACCGAAGACAGGCCGTGGTCGATCGCCCATTCGATCGCTCGATAATAGCTCAGCTCGAAGTGGAGGAACGGCACGTCTTCGACGCAGCCCCAATAACGGCCGTAGAGGGCGTCGGCGCCGATCACGTTGAGCGCGCCGGCGATCGGGCGGCCGCCGCGGTCCGCCAGGAACAGCAACAGCTTGTCGCCCATCCGCTCGCCGATCAGGTCGAAGAAGGCGCGGGTGAGATAGGGCCGGCCCCATTTCCGCGCGCCGGTGTCCTGGTAGAAGGCCCACATCGCGTCCCATTCCGCCGGGCCGATCTCGCAACCGCGGAGCGCTCGGACCTCGAGCCCTGCCAGTGCGGCCGCCCGCTCCCGCCGGATCGCTTTCCGCTTGGTGCTGCGCAACGCGGTGAGGAACGCGTCGAAGCTCGCGTAGCCGCGGTTGAACCAATGGTATTGGATGCCGTGGCGGATCAGCCAGCCGCGCCGCTCGGCTTCGGAAACAGCCGACTCGTTCAGGAAGGTGATGTGCGCCGACGACATGTCGTTCTGGGTCGTCACCGCCTCGATCGCCGCGAGCAAATGCTGCGGCCGGCCGCCGAGCAGCCGCGGCCCCGGCACCGGGGTGAACGGCACGGCGACTTGCAGCTTCGGATAATATTGCCCCCCGGCGCGCTCCCACGCCTCGGCCCAGCCGTGGTCGAACACATATTCGCCTTGGCTGTGGGTCTTGAGCCAGGCCGGGGCGGCGGCGAGCAAATGGGAGGCGTCATCCTCGACCAGGATCGGCGCGGGCGTCCACCCGGTGCCCGGCCCGACGCTGCCCGAATCCTCGAGCGCCGACAGGAATGCGTGGCTGACGAACGGGTCGTCGCCCGCGACCCGATCCCACGCGCGAGCGTTGAGCCCGGACACGCCCGACACGATCTTGGCGACGAATTCAGACTCGCGGTCGGCCATCGCTTTCCCAGATGAGCGCATCGGCCTGAACCGCGGCTTGCCTGCGCTGGGCGGCCGTGCGGATGGTCCAGCTGCAGACCGGTAACTGAGTCCGAAGCTGCGCCACCCAGGACTTGCCGAGTGCCACCCGATCCACCGCAACGAACTGCGGGTCGGCGAGCCACAGGGCAATGCCACGCCGCCAGGCCGGGAGCGTGTCGCGGATCACCAGCCCGCGCCGCACGTCTGGCAGGTTGGTCTTGAGCAGGCGCGCAATCCGCGGATCGAAGCTCATCACCCCGAACGGGCCGGGATAATTGCCGAGCGCGGTGCGAAGCGCCGGCATCCAGCGCCAGACGTCGTCGGCGACCTTCACCTCGAGCAGCAGCGGCACTCGTCCTTTGACTAAGGCCAGCAGGCTCTCGAGCGTCGGCAGGGGATGGCCGCCGAGCCTCAGTCGGCCGAGCTCGGCGAGGGTCGATTCGCCGATCTTCATCGGGCTGCCGCACAGGCGCAACGCATCGGAGTCGTGGAATACCAGGATCTGGTTGTCGGCCGTGAGGCGGAGGTCGCATTCGATCCCCGCGCCGAGCTCCAGCGCGGCGGCAAAGGCGATCAGGCTGTTCTCGGGAAACTCCGAGCCATGGTGCAGCCCGCGGTGGGCGAACCCGGCCGGCCCGGGATCGAGCGGATCAGGATTTGACCGCGACGATCGCATCCACTTCGACCGCGACCCCGAGCGGCAGGACCGCCACCCCGACCGCGCTGCGGGCATGACGCCCAGCCTCGCCGAACACCTCCTGCATCAGCTCCGAGGCGCCGTTGGCGACCTTCGGCTGGTCGGTGAAGGCCGGCGCGCTGTTGACGAACACCCCGAGCTTGACGACGCGCTCAACCCGGTCGAGCGAGCCGAGCGCCGCTTTCATCTGCGCCAGCAGCATGATTCCGCAGCGCCGCGCCGCGGCGACTCCGCCGTCGAGGTCCATGTCCTCGCCGAGGCGGCCTTTGATCAGGCTGCCGTCCTCGGCGAAGCTGATCTGGCCGGAAATGTGCAGGAGCCCGTCCCGCTCGACGGCCGGGACATAGGCCGCGACCGGGGCCGCGGGCTGGGGCAAAGTGACGCCGAGTTCGGCGAGGCGCTGGTCGATGCTCATGTGGCTGCGCTCAACACTCCGTCCGGACGAACGTCAACCCGTCATTGCGAGCGTAGCGAAGCAATCCAGCCGGCTGGACTGTCACGGGGCCTGCGACGCCTCGCAATGACGCTATTCGCGCGAAACCGTAAACCCGGCCCAGCTCTGGGTCACCGGCATCAGCTCGATGGTGTTGATGTTGAGGTGCGGCGGCAGGTTCGCGAGCCACCAGAAGAGGTCGGCGAGATCCTCCGACGTCATCGGGTTCATGCCGGCGTAGAGCTTGTCGGACGTCTCTTTGTCGCCACCGGTGCGGACGATGGTGAACTCGGTCTCGGCCATGCCCGGCTCGATCGACGTCACCCGCACCCCAGTACCGGCGAGGTCGCACCGCAGGTCGAGCGAGAATTGGCGGACGAACGCCTTGGTCCCGGCGTAAACCGCTCCACCCTTGTAGGGATAGGTCGCCGCGACCGACGACAGGTTGATGATCTGCCCCTTGCGCGCGATCAGCGTCGGCAGCAGCGCCCGGGTCAGCGCGACGAGGCCGGTGATGTTGGTGTCGATCACCTGGTCGATCCGTTCCCAGTCGGTGTCGGGCAGCGGGTCGGTCGGCGGGGCCAGACCGGCGTTATTGAGCAGCAGGTCGATCCCGCCCCACGGCGGATCGAGCCGGGCCAGCCCGTCGAGCGCGCCCGTGTCGCGCATGTCGACCTCGAGCGGCAGGAAGGCTTCGCCGAGCTCCTCCTGGAGCGCCTTCAATCGGTCGCCGCGCCGGCCGGTGCCGATCACCCGCCAGTCGCCGGCGGCGAACTTGCGCGCCGCCGCCGCGCCGAACCCGGCGGTCGCGCCGGTGATCAGGATGGTCTTGGTCATTGCTTCTCCCTGCTCGATTCGAGGGTTCGCCGCGCGGCGACGAGGGCGTCGGGCTGCACCCCGACCATGTCCGAAACGGCAACGAGATCGGGCTCGTGCGCCTCGAGGAAGCCCATCAGCGCGAGGAGCAGGGCGGTGTCATCTGCCGTTTGGCGAAGTTGCTCTGTCCCGATTCCGGTCAGGTCGAGGAACCGCTGTGCGCGTCGTTCGTCGGCCAGAGTTGCGGCCAATGCCATCAGCGCGAGCGTATGCGCGTCGGTTGGCGTGTCGGGCATCATGCCCTAGGCTCTAGAAGTCGGGTTGAAATGAGGGAAGCGGGTTGGCCAGGATCCTGATTGTCGAGGACAACGCCCTCAACGTGAAACTGTTCTGCGACCTGCTCGCGGCGCACGGGCACGAGCCGCAGGCGGTGACCGACAGCCGCCAGGCGCTCGACGCCGCGCACGATTTCTCGCCCGACCTGGTGATCACCGACATTCAGTTGCCCCACGTCACCGGCTTCGACCTGATCCGCATGATGCGGGCCGACGACCGATTGTCGGACGTGCCGATCATGGCCGTCACGGCTTATGCCGCGCGCGGCGACGAGGAGCGAATCCGCGCCGCGGGGGCGCAGGCCTATGTGTCGAAACCGATTTCGGTGATGCGCTTTGCCGAGACGGTCGACCAGCTGCTGCACAGCGCCAACGGCGCGGACCCGGAGAACAATGCGGTGGACGGGCCCGGCCCGACCGAAGCCGGGGGCGAGGAGGAATCGCAGCTCTAGCCGGGAGCATCGCCGTCATGCTGAACTTGTTTCAGCATCCATGAACACGGCTGCTGGCGCGTTCACGAACAAGCTCGGAGTTCATGGATCCTGACCTTCGTCAGGATGACGCGTTGACGCTTACGCGCCCTGCATCACTTGATCTTGGCTTCCTTGAACTCGACGTGCTTGCGCGCCCTCGGGTCGTACTTCTTGAAGCTCAGCTTCTCGGTCTGGGTGCGCGGGTTCTTCTTGGTCACGTAAAAGAAGCCCGTGTCGGCGGTGCTGACGAGCTTGATCTTGACCGTTGCCGGCTTCGCCATTGGAAAAATCCCGATGCAAAAAAAGAAAAGCGGCAAACGCCGCCCCAAGTCGTGGCGCAAATGACGCAGCGGACCGATTCTGTCAACCAAGCCGGATTCGTAACGGAGGCTTAACCAACTTCCTTGAACCTGCAGCCAATCGAGGAGGCAGGTATGGCGACCGATCCGCTGGCGCATGTCAGGACCCAGGTGGCCTCGCGCATCGCCGAGATCCGCGATGCGGGCCCGCGTATTTCCCCGCTCGCGCTGTACGCCCGGATGGACTCGATCCGTCAGCTCGCCGCCGAACACGGCCTTGCCGCCCTCGAGAGCCTGGCCCATCGCACGGCCGAGCTCGCGCTGCTTCCGGGCCATCGGATTTCGATGCAGTCCTGCCTCGAGCATGTCGACGAAGCGTTCGACTGTCATTCGGACCACGATTGCACGGCGATGCTCGCCGCCCTCGCCGTCCGCATTCGCTAGTGCGGAGCCGCCGACGGCGGGCGCAAATCGACCACCCAGAAGTCCGGCACCGCGCCGAGCCGCAGCGGAAGCAGACTCGTCCCCAGCCCGGCCGACACGACCAAAGTCCGCCCGTTTTCGTCGACCCGGCCGCAGGCATAGCGGTCACCATAATCGGACATGGTTGAGAGTGCGCCGATCAGCGGCAGCCGGATCTGCCCGCAATGGGTGTGACCGGCGAGCGTCAGGGCGACGTCCCCGGGCACGCGAGGAAACACGTCCGGACTGTGGCTGAGGAGGATGCGCGGCCCCTGCGTCGCGCGCATCCGCGCGACCGTGCCGGCGAGATTGTCGTTGCCGGTGAAGGGATCGTCGACGCCGCCAATCGTCAGCGGACCGATCCGCCGGGCATCGTTGTCGAGAACGGCGATGCCGATCCGTTCGAGTTCGCGGCGGATCGCCGCGGCATCCCGCCAGTGATCGTGATTGCCGAGCACCGCGACGATGCCCAACCGGGCCTTGAGGCCGGCCAGCGGAGCGACCGCCTCGGCAGCGGAATAGTGGCGGGTCGCGGCCCGCTTGTCGCTGACGAAGTCGCCGGCAATCAGGACCAGGTCGGGGTGGAGGGCGTCGACTCGCGCGACGATCCGACCCACCCGGCTCGGCGGCATGTCCGGCCCGGCCACGTGGATGTCCGAGACGAGGATCAGCCGAAGCGGCGCGGCCAGGCCTTCAACGCTGACCGCGGTCGTTCGAACGAGCGGATCGGCGGTGGCCACATGGTACATCCAGCCGAGCACCGCCGCTCCGACCAGGAACAAGACCAGCGCAGCGCGTTTGACGCGGGAGCGTTTCCGGCTGAACTGGTGACCCATGCGCGCTTTCTCGCAGCTTCTCGATGACCTCGTCTACACGCGCTCGCGCAACACCAAGCTCAAGCTGATCGGCACCTATCTCAAGGAGACGCCCGACCCCGACCGCGGCTACGGCCTCGCCGCGCTGACCGGCACGCTCGACATTCCGCACGTCAAGCCGGCGGCGATCCGTGGTTTGGTCGAGCAGCGGATCGACCCGGTGCTGTTCTACATGAGCCGCGACTATGTCGGCGACACGTCGGAGACCGTCTCGCTGCTGTGGCCGGTTCCGCCTGGCGAGCCGCCGGACGTCGACGATGCCACGATCAGCATCAGCGACGCGATCGAGCGTCTGCGCTCGGCCTCGAAGGTCGATGCGCCGGGGGTTCTCGCGCGCATGCTCGACCATCTCGATGCGTCGGGCCGGTTCGCGCTCTTGAAGCTCGCGCTCGGCGAGCTTCGCGTGGGGATCAATGCGCGACTGGCCAAGCAGGCGCTGGCCGACGCCTTCGGGCTCGAGCTCGATGCGGTGGAGGAGGTGTGGCACGGCCTGAAGCCGCCGTTCGCCGAGCTGTTCGACTGGGCGGAAGGGCGCGGCGCGCAGCCGACCCCGCGCGACGTGCCGGTATTTCGCCCGTTCATGCTCGCCCACCCGCTCGACGATACAAAGGTGTCGCTCGACGATTATGCGGCCGAATGGAAGTGGGACGGCATCCGCGTCCAGCTGGTTCACGCCGGCGGCGAGACCCGGCTCTACAGCCGCACCGGCGACGATATTTCCGGCAGTTTCCCCGATGTCGCCGAGGCGTTCCGCACCAGGGGCGTCCTCGACGGGGAGCTGCTCGTGCGCGGCTCGGACCAGGGCGTCGCCGACGTGCACGGCGGCGCTGCCGCAAGCTTCAACGCGCTCCAGCAGCGCCTCGGCCGCAAGAACGTCAGCCAGAAAATGCTCGGGTCCTACCCGGCCTTCGTCCGCCTCTACGACATCCTGTTCGACGGCGACGAGGACCTGCGCGAGCTGGCCTGGACGGAGCGACGCGACCGTCTCGAATCGTTCGCAAGCCAGCTCGACGTCGAGCGCTTTGATGTATCCCAACTGATCGACGCGACGGACTTCGACGAGCTCGAGGAGCTGCGCGCCAACGCGCGCGACGTGGCCATCGAGGGGATCATGCTGAAGCGCCGCGACAGCGCCTATGTCGCCGGGCGCCGCACCGGCCTGTGGTACAAATGGAAGCGCGACCCGCTGACCGCCGACTGCGTTCTGATGTATGCCCAGCGCGGGTCTGGGAAGCGGTCGAGCTACTACAGCGACTATACGTTCGGCTGCTGGGCCGAGGCGGGCGACCTGCTCCCGGTCGGCAAGGCCTATTTCGGCTTCACCGACGAGGAGCTGAAATGGCTCGACCGCTGGATCCGCAGCCACACGGTCGAGCGGTTCGGACCGGTGCGGGAGGTCGAGAAGAGCCTGGTGCTCGAGGTCGCGTTCGATTCGATCCACAAGAGCGGCCGCCACAAGTCGGGCCTCGCCATGCGCTTTCCCCGGGTCAGCCGGATCCGCACCGACAAGCCCGCAGCGGAGGCCGATCACATTACAAATTTGCAATCCCTGGTGACTTGAAGCGCGCGTGGCAGGCGTTAATCGTCCCTCCTTCGGGAGAGAGGGCGAAAATGCTGAAACATCTGCTCGCAGGCGCGGCTGCGCTGATGGCCGCCACCGCAGCCAATGCCGAGACCTATGCGATCCAGGCCGGGCGCCTGATCGTCGACGCATCGCAGCCCGCGCGCGGCAACTCCACGGTGATCGTCGAGAACGGCCGGGTCAGCCGGATCGAAGCGGGCTTCACCGCGCCGGCCGGCGCGACCGTCGTCGATGAGCGCAACCGCACGGTGATGCCGGGCATGACCGACGTCCACGTCCATCTCACACAGTCCTCCGGGACTCCCTGGTACAGCTACTACACCCAGAAGTATTCGAACGCCTATGCGACGACACTGGGGCTGACTCACGCGCTCGAAATGGCTCGCGGCGGCTTCACGACCGTCCGTGACCTTGGCGGCGACACCAGCTCGGTAATCGCAGTCAGGGATGCGGTCGCAGAGGGCCGTTTCCCGGGGCCGCGGATCAAGGTCTCGGGCGATCCGCTGTCGATCGTCGGCGGCCATGCGGACTCGGCGACGGGCCTGCCGCCGGAACTCGCGGCAGCGGTCAACGATGCGCATCTCAGTCCCGCGGTCTGCACCGGGGTCGACGAATGCCAGAAGGTCGTGCGCAAGCTCGCTGCGGCGGGCGTCGACGTGATCAAGATCATGGCCACCGGCGGCGTGCTCGATCCCGGGGCCATGGGCCTCGAACAGCATTTCACCGATGCCGAGATGAAGGGCATCGTCGACATGGCCCACGCCATGCACCTCAAGGTCGCCGCTCACGCCCATGGCGCCCGCGGCATCGAGGCGGCGACCCGCGCGGGCGTCGACTCGATCGAGCATGGCACCTTCCTCGACGCTGCCGGCGCGCAGGCGATGAAGGCGCGCGGCACTTATTATTCCGCAACCCTGATGGCGTTCAGCGGGGTCCAGGGGCTGATCGGCACGGGCAAGATCCCGCCCGAATCGGAAGCCAAGGCCAAGCAGACCTTCGCCGTCTGGGGCAAAGGCCTCAACCTCGCCTATCGGACGGGCGTCAGGATCGCGCTCGGTACGGACAGCGCGGTCGCCCCGCACAGCCAGGCCAACAAGGAGCTGGAGCTGATGGTGAGCAAAGGCGGAATGACCCCGCGCGACGCGCTGATCGCCGCGACCAAGGGCGGGCCCGACCTGATGGGCCTCGCCGCCGAGACCGGGACGCTCGATCCGGGCAAGTCGGCCGACCTGATTGCAGTCGAGGGAGACCCGTTGGTCGATCCGACGGCGGTTCAGCGGGTCCATTATGTCATGGTCCGCGGCAATGTGATTCCGATGAAAGGCGCCGAATGACCCGCACCTCCCTGTTCGCACTCGCGCTGGCCCTGGGCAGCGCGCCCGCGCTCGCCCAGAACACGCCCGCCGGCGACACGCCGTCGAAGGAGGCCAAGGCCGAAGCGCCCAAGCCCAACCCCGACCAGGTCAAGGCCAGCGTCGAAGAAGATGCCCAGCCGGTGAAGCGCGTGATCCCGCTGCACGGACGGACCCTCGCCTACACCGCGACGCCCGGCCACCTGACGATCCGCAACGACGACGGCGAGCCGACCGCGAGCATGTTCTACGTCGCCTACACCGTCCCCTCGCCCGGGCGGCCGCGGCCGGTCACCTTCCTGTTCAACGGCGGCCCAGGCTCGTCGACCATGTGGCTGCACATGGGCTCGTTCGGCCCGATGAAGGTCGACGCCTCGAGCCCGGAGACGGTCGCTGGCCCGCCGTTCCGCTACGGAGCCAATCCCGACACTTTGCTCGACATCACCGACCTGGTGTTCATCGACGCCCCGACGACCGGCCTGTCGCGCCCGCTGGGCAAGGCCGAGCCGAAGGATTTCTTCGGGGTCGACAAGGATCTCGATGCCTTCACCAAGACCATCCAGCGCTATCTCACCAAATACGGCCGCTGGAACTCGCCCAAGTTCATCATCGGCGAGAGCTACGGGACGACCCGCGCTGCGGGCCTGTCGCAGAAGCTGCTCGACCAGGGCGTCCAGCTCAACGGCATCGCGTTCGTCTCGACCGTGTTCAACTTCGCCGACTTCCAGGGCGACCAGTCGCTGGTCAATTTCTTCCCGACCCTTGCGGCCAACGCCTGGTACCACGGCAAGATCGAGCCCAAGCCCGACCTTCGGCAGTTCCTGGCCGACGCCAGCGCCTTCGCGGCGGGCCCCTATACAACCGCGCTACAGAAGGGGAATGCGCTGAGCCTCGAGGAGAAACAGGCGGTCGCCCAGCAGATGTCGCGCTTCCTCGGTGTCTCCGCCGACTACATCCTGCGCTCGAACCTGCGGGTCGGCGACGACCGCTTCCGCCGCGAGCTGCTCCGTGACCGCCACCAGATCATCGGCCGGATCGACTCGCGCTATGTCGGCACCGAGGCCGACAATGCCGGCGCCGGAACGAGCTACGACCCGCAGGCGAGCGCGATCACCGGCGCCTTCGTCGGCGCGCTGAACGACTATCTGTTCCGCGACCTCGGCTACAAGACGCAGCTGCTCTACCGGCCCAACAATTATGCCGCGATCTACGGCGGGCCGGACGGCTGGAACTTCCAGCACAAGGGCCCCGACGGCGACCAGCAGATCGCCGACACCAGCGTCGATCTCGCCAATGCGATGCGCCAGAACCCGCGGATGAAGGTGCTGTCGGTCAACGGCTATTACGACTTGGCGACGCCGTTCCACGGCGCCGACTATGAATTCGGCCACCTGGCGCTTGAGCCGCAGCTCCAGGCGAACGTCCGCTACACTTATTATGAGGCGGGCCACATGATGTACATCGACCCGACTTCGGCGCGGCAGCTCAAGGCCGACCTTGCCGCCTTCTACGCCAGCGCGCAATGAAAAGAGCCGGCGGAACGCGAGTCCCGCCGGCTCCATCGCTCCCTTGGAAGCGGGCTAGGTGAGCGGTGTCAGGTTCACCGCCGCATATTTGCCGCGGCGGTCGACCTCGATCTCGAACTCCAGGCGATCGCCCTCGTTGAGGGTCGGGATGCCGGCCCGCTCGACCGCCGAAATGTGAACGAACGCGTCGGGCTGGCCGTCATCGCGCTGGATGAAGCCGAAGCCCTTCATGGCGTTGAAGAACTTGACCGTGCCGCTGGCCTTCTCGCCGGTCAGCTGGCGCTGCGGCGCCCGCTCGGCGCGCTCGACGGCCATTGGCTCGCCCTCGATGCGCAGGTTGGTGGCCGAGATCCGGCCGCCCCGATCGACCAGGGTGAACTCGAGTGGCTGACCGTCGGCGAGGTCGGTCAACCCGGCCTGCTCGACCGCGGAAATGTGGACGAACACGTCCTCGCCGCCGTCATCGCGGACGATGAAGCCAAAGCCCTTTTGCGGGTTGAAGAATTTGACGACGCCTTTGCCTTCGCCGACGACCTGCGGGGGCATTCCGCCGCCGCCGCCGCCGCGGAACCCACCGCCGCCGCCACCGCCGCCGCGGAAACCGCCACCGCCACCGCCGCAGCGATCGCCGCCGCCGCCCCCATAACCGCCGCCGCCGCCGCGATCACCGAAGCCGCCGCGGTTGCCAAAGCCGCCGCGCTCCTGGAATCCACCGCCGCCGAAATCCCCCGCGAAACTCTCTTCGCCGAAACCGTCGCGCTTGTCGCGACCGCGCCCTCCGCGGTCACCTTTACGCCCTCTGTCGAAACCCATGCGTATCCAAACTTCTTATGTGCCCCAATCGAATCAGAACCAACGCGCTGGGCCCGAAGCGCAACCGGCCGGTGCGTTTCCCACACACGCACCGTTCGCGGCCTTACAGGAAAAATTTGGGCCGCTCTAGTGATTCCATCGCCGCAGGCTGGCGCGCACCGCCGTGGGGGGACTAAAGCGGTTCAGGAAAGTCTTGCTAGGGACCTTGAATGGCGATCCATTTCCACGAGGAAGACCTGCCCGCTGACATCCGTTTCGCCGAGGGGCCGATCGCGGTCGACACCGAGGCGATGGGCCTCGTTCCGGGCCGCGACCGGCTGTGCCTGGTGCAGCTCGCGGACGGCAAGGGCGACGAGCATCTCGTCCGGTTCCGCCGCGGCAGCGATTATTCAGCGCCCAACCTCAAGGCGCTGCTGGGCGACCCGAATCGCCTGAAAATCTACCATTTCGCCCGGTTCGACGTCGGCATCATTCAGGCCTATCTCGGGCTGATGGCCGCGCCGCTCTATTGCACCCGGACGGCCTCGCGCCTCGTTCGCACCTACACCGACCGCCACGGCCTCAAGGAGCTGGTCAAGGAGCTGGTCAACGTCGACCTCTCGAAGCAGCAGCAGACCAGCGACTGGGGCGCGGACGAGATCAACGACGCGCAACGCGACTATGCGGCCAGCGACGTGCGCTATCTCCACCAGCTCAAGGAAAAGCTCGACGAGCGACTGGCGCGCGAGGACCGCGTCGCGCTCGCCCAGGCCTGCTTCGAGTTCATCCCGACCCGGGCCATGCTCGACCTCGCCGGCTGGGCCGAGCAGGACATTTTCGCCCATGACGGATGACGGCCATGTCTGACGCGGCCGTCCGCAGGCGGGCCGACCAGCAGCGTTGGGCCAACCCCGGCAGCGCCCATGACAAGATCGTGCGCTGGTCGAAGATCATGCTTCCGGCCGGAGTCGGGGCGCTGATCGCCATCCTCGCCTTCGCCCCGCTGCAGAAGGAGGGCGACGTCAGCTTCATCCTCGACAAGAAGAAAGTCGAGAACGTGAACGAGCGGATGCGCGTTGAGACCGCCCGCTATGTAGGCGCCGACAACAAGGGCCAGCAGTTCGAGATCATCGCGCGCCAGGCGCTCCAGCGCAGCTCCGAGATTCCGGTGGTCGACATCCAGGGCATGTTCGCCCGCCTCGCGCTCGCCAACGGGCCGCTGATGATCGCCGCCAACCAGGGCCGCTACGACCTCGACACCCAGCAGATGGCGGTGAGCGGCCCGGTGCGGGTCGTCGGCCCGGACGGCTATCGGCTCGAGACTCGCGACGTGCTGGTCGATCTGAAGCAGCGCCAGCTGGCCAGCTCGGGCCCGGTCTCCGGCCAGATGCGGCTGGGCCAGTTCCAGGCCGGCCGCCTGCGCGCCGACCTCGGCGAACGCAAAGTCATGCTCGACGGCGGGACTCGCTTGAAAATCGTCCAAGGGGCGGTCAGATGAAGTCGATGCGACAGTTCGGCATTATCCTTGCTTTGCCTGCTCTTGGCGCCCTGTTGGGCACCGCGGCGACGGTCGCGCTCGCCCAGCAGAAGCTGGCCTCGGTTTCCGCGCTGAAGGGCCACAACAGCAACGCCCCGGTCGACGTCAGCGCCGACCGGATCGAGGTCCAGGACAGCGCCGACCGGGCGATTTTCGCCGGCAACGTCCACGTCAAGCAGGCCGAGCTGACGCTCGACACCGCCCGCCTGACGGTCGCCTACAGCGGCGGCTCGCAGGCCAGCGGTGGGGTGCAGATCCGGCGCCTCGACGCCGCGGGCGGAGTGACGGTGCACAGCCCGTCGGAGACCGCCAAGGGCGACTTCGGCATCTACGATCTCGATCGCAAGCTGATCACGCTGATCGGCGCGGTCCAGCTCAATCGCGGAGACAATCAGGTGAACGGCTCGCGGCTGGTGATCGACCTCGATTCCGGCCGGGCGGTGATCGACGGCGGGCCGCCGGGGGTGAACCAGAGCGGCGGGCGAGTCTCCGGCCACTTCACCGTGCCGCAACGCAAGCAGCCCTAGGCTTTGCCGATGAACGAAGCCGCGACCTTCGCCCGCCTGGCGGCAGATGCGGAGGAGGCGGTCGGCGGGCTCGAAGTCCGCTCGATCGCCAAATCCTACGACAAACGTGCCGTGCTCCACGACGTCTCGCTCGACGTCCATCGCGGCGAAGTCGTCGGTCTGCTCGGGCCCAACGGCGCCGGCAAGACGACCTGCTTCTATTCGGTCATGGGCCTGGTGAAGCCGGACAGCGGCCGCATCTTCCTCGATGGCGAGGACATCACCGACCTGCCGATGTACCGCCGGGCGATCCTCGGCCTGGGCTATCTGCCGCAGGAAACCTCGATCTTCCGCGGCCTCACGGTCGAGCAGAACATCCTCGCCGTGCTCGAGGTCGCCGAGCCCGATCGGCATGCACGGCGCGAGCGGCTCGAGCAGCTGCTGAGCGAGTTCGGGATCGGCGCGCTGCGCGAATCGCCGGCCATGGCCCTGTCGGGCGGCGAGCGGCGCCGCTGCGAAATTGCGCGGGCGCTGGCCGCCGAGCCTTCGATCATGCTGCTCGACGAGCCGTTCGCGGGCATCGACCCGATCTCCATCGCCGACATCCGCGAGCTGGTGCGCGAGCTCAAGCAGCGCGACATCGGCGTCCTCATCACCGACCATAATGTCCGCGAGACGCTCGACATCGTCGATCGCGCCTGCATCATCTACGACGGTCAGGTGCTGTTTGCAGGTACTCCCGAAGCGTTGGTCGCCGACCAGGAGGTCCGGCGCCTCTACCTCGGCGAGAGCTTCGCACTGTAACGGGTCCGGCGGTGGCGCTCGGGCCCTCTTTAAGCATCCGCCAGTCGCAGCAGCTGGTGCTGACGCCCCAGCTGACGCAGGCGATCAAGCTGCTGCAGCTCAGCAACCTCGAGCTCGACGCGTTCATCGCCGAGGAATTGTCGAAGAATCCGCTGCTCGAGGCGCGCTCCGACGAGCCCGACGAACAGCCCGCCGGCGACTTCATGGGCGACGAGGATGCGGGCGAGGAAGCCCCCGACGATCCCGGCGCCGACGACCTCATCACTGGCCGGGCCGACGACGACCGGCCGCTCGATCTGGACCGGACCAGTGAGGCGCTGGAGACCGACAGCTTCACCGATGTCGTCACGTCCGGCGGCGGCGAGGAAGCGTTCGATTTCGACCGGCTCGAATATTCCGCGGCGTCGCTCTCCGAGCATCTGCTCGACCAGCTGCACGGCTATTCGGGAGCGGAGGGCAACCTCGCGCGGGTCATCGCCCAGACGCTCGACGAAACCGGCTATCTGACCATCCCGCTCGACGAGATTGCGCGCTTGACCGGCGAGCCGCTCGCCGCGGTCGAGGCCGCGCTGGCGATCGTCCAGGAGCTCGACCCGCCCGGCGTCGGTGCGCGCTCGCTGGCCGAATGCCTCGCCCTCCAGGCCCGAGCGGCCGACCGCTACGACCCGGCGATGGCGCGGCTGATCGACAATCTCGAACTGCTGTCGAAGGGCCGCACCCAGGACCTCAAGCGGATCTGCGCAGTCGACGACGAGGATCTCGCGGACATGATCCGCGAGCTGCGCGGCTACGACCCCAAGCCGGGGTGCCAGGTCGCCGCCACGGCGGCCGACGACGTCACGCCGGACGTGTTCGTGCGCTCGCTGCGCGGCGGCTTCGCGGTCGAGCTCAACCAGCTGACTTTGCCGCGGGTGCTGGTCAACCGCCGCTACTATCAGGAGCTGAAATCAGGCCCGCAGGACAAGGCTTCGCGCGCCTGGCTCAGCGAATGCCTCGCCAGCGCGAGCTGGCTGGTGAAGGCGCTCGACCAGCGGGCGCGGACCATCGTCAAGGTGGTGAGCGAGATCGTCAAGCGGCAGCAGGGCTTCTTCGAGCGCGGCGTGGCGGCGATGAAGCCGCTCACCCTGCGCGAGGTCGCCGAGGCGATCGAGATGCACGAATCGACCGTCAGCCGCGTGACCTCGAACAAATATCTGCTGTGCGACCGCGGCCTCTACGAGCTGAAATATTTCTTCGGCTCAGGGGTCGCTTCGGCGGAAGGCGATGGTGCGGCCGCCAATGCGGTGAAAGCGGGGATCAAGGAGCTGATCGACGCCGAGACCGAAATCCTGAGCGACGATGCGATTGCTGGGTTGCTCAAGCAGCGCGGCTTCGACGTTGCCCGCCGCACGGTCGTCAAATATCGCGAGGCGATGGGCATCGGCTCGTCGATCCAGCGCCGCCGCCAGCGCAAGATCGCCGGCGTCGGTTAACCGCTCAACCGCGCCCAGATCGGCAGGTGGTCGGACGCGCGCCGGGCTGCGGCGCTCATGTGGACTCCGGCCGCCTCGATGCTCAAATCCCGATGGACGATGATCCGGTCGAGCGGCGCGACGGGATGGCGGGCGTGGAAACTCAAGCCGGTCGGAGCGACGCGGAACTCGGGCCCGAGGCCGCTCAAACAGCCCGCGACCGAGCGCCACTCGTTGGTGTCGCCCATCAGCACCGTCGGCATCGTCTGGGGCCGGGCGGCGATCGCCTCGAGGATCGCGCGCATCTGCCGCTTGCGCCACAGGCCGGACAGGTCGAGATGCATGCCGACCACCCGAACCGGCCGGTCGCCGATCAGGAGCTCGGCCATCACCGCCCCGCGCGGCTCGAGCGTCGGCAGGTCGAGCGTGGCGGTGTCGATCACGCCGATGTGACGCTTCACCAGGATCGCATTGCCGTGCCAGCCGATGTTGCGGGTGCTGACCTTGAGCAATTTCTCGGCGTGCCGGCGGGTCTTCTCGAGCGGCCGCCAGTGCTTCACGCCGAGGTGCACCGGCTTGTACAGGCCGTGGCTGTCGATCAGCTCATGCGGCACGGTCGACCCGCGCCCGCCGATGCGCTTGTCGGCCTCCTGCAGCGCGACCACGTCGGCATCGATCTCCTGCAGCACCTTCAGCACGCGATGCGGGTCGCGCCGGCCGTCGAGCCCGATTGCCCGGTGCATGTTGTAGCTGGCGACGGTGATCGTGGGTGTGGAACTCATTGATGCGTCAATGGCAGTGCCGTAGACCGAGTTCCCCGCAGTGGCGAAGGGCACAATAGGCAAATGATTGAGCTGCTGACCCGCATTCAGGAGCGATTAGCTCAAAATGCCTTCCCAAACGAAGCATCTGTGTCGCACGGCATCTTGATGCCAGTTTTGCAGGCCCTTGGATGGAACCCTGCTGAACCAGACCAAGTGATGCCCGAATACACCTCCGGCCGCGGTCGCGTCGACTTTGCGTTATGCGCAACACCGGCGCGACCATCGGTTTTCATTGAAGTCAAAGGCATAGGCCGCTCGCTGGACGGAGACCGGCAGCTGTTTGAATATGCCTTCCATGAGGGGGTACCGCTGTGCGTTCTGACGGATGGCCGTGAATGGAGTTTCTATCTTCCAAGCGGCCAAGGATCATATGAGGATCGACGGGTTTACAGATTACATCTGGATGATCGCTCATCGGAAGACTCCCAAGCGGCGCTCCTACGATATCTCGGTAAGGATCGCGTTAGATCAGGCGCCGCGCTTGAGGCGGCCTTTCAAGATTACAAGGACGCAGCAGCGAAGCGCGAGGCCGCGCGAGCAATCCCCAAAGCGTGGGAGCAACTCGTCGCGGGTCCGGAGGACTTACTGATCGAATTGCTCAGCGATCAGTCTGAAGCGTTAGGAGGCTTTCGTCCCGAGCCGAAGGATGTCGCAGCCTTCCTACTCACACTGAAGCCCGTCGGCAGTGGGCCATCGCCCAACGAGACATCAATTCATCCGTTGACCGCGCCGGCATCAAAGCCAAGCGAAAGCGTGATCAGGTCACGGCGCTCAGGACAGCGCGCAGTGACTTACAATGTGCTAGGTGAAGCGCGCCAAGCGAAGAACGCGAATGATGCCCTAGTCGACATCCTCGCCACACTTACCCGTCGCAGTCCTGATCGTGTCCCAGCGTTGGCCGCCGCGGTGCAAGGCAATAGCCGCAACCACATCGCGCGCTCTGTCCAAGAGATCTATCCCGCGCGACCCGATTTGGCCCGAGCCGAAGAGTTTGCTCCAGGCTGGCTCGTTGGACTGAATATCGCAAACCGAGAGAAGATTGGGATTGTCAGAAAGGCGTGTGAAGTCTTCGGACTACGCTTCGGTAAGGACGTCCAAATATCACTTCCGAATCAATGACTTTCAGACGTCGAGGTTGGCGACGCTTAGCGCATTGTCCTGGATGAACTCGCGGCGCGGCTCGACGACGTCGCCCATCAGCCGGGTGAAGATCTCGTCGGCGACGTCGGCCTGGGCGACTTCGACCCGCAGCAGCGAGCGGTTGGACGGGTCGAGCGTCGTCTCCCACAATTGTTCGGCGTTCATTTCGCCGAGGCCCTTGTAGCGCTGGATCGACAGGCCCTTGCGGCCGGCGGCGAGGACCGCGTCGAGCAACTCGGAGGGGCGCGTGATAGCGACGGCCTTGCCCCTGGTTTCGGCCTCGGCCGGCTCGGCCTCCTCGCCCTCGACGGGCGCCTCCGGCTCGGCCGCCGCAGCAGCCTTCTTGAGCGTTCGGAAAGTCAGCGGCTTCGCGTAAACCGCCGACTGCTCGGCGGCGAGCGAATGGAGCTTGCGCGCCTCGGCCGAGACCAGGAAGCTCGGCTCGATGATGTGCGCGTCGGTGACGCCGCGCCACAGCCGCCGCAGCAGGTAGCCGCCTTCCGTTGCAACCTCGCCCGACCAGCTCGCCTCCGTATCGCCGGCCCCGAGCCAATCGGCGACCCTCGCAATGGCCTTGGTCCGTCCGTCGCTGTCGAGATTCGGCTTGAGCGCGCCGTTCAGCGCCAGCGCCTCGATCAGCGCCGGGTCGTACTTGCGCGGCGCGTAACGCATCAGCGTCCGCATCCGCCGGGCGTGGTCGACCAGAGCCTTGAGGTCGTTGCCCGAACGCGGCCCCTCGCTCGTGTCGAGGATCACGCCCTCGAGCCCGGCTTCCTCGAGATAATCGTCGAGCGCGGCGTCGTCCTTCACATAAACTTCGGAACGGCCGCGGCTGACCTTGTAGAGCGGCGGCTGGGCGATGAAGAGGTGCCCCTTCTCGATCAGCTCGGGCATCTGGCGGTAGAAGAAGGTCAGCAGCAGGGTCCGGATGTGCGCCCCGTCGACGTCGGCGTCGGTCATCAGGATGATCTTGTGGTAGCGCAGCTTGTCGACGCTGAACTCCTCGACCCCGATGCCGGTGCCGAGCGCCTGGATCATCGTCCCGATTTCCTTGGACGACAGCATGCGGTCGAAGCGGGCGCGCTCGACGTTGAGAATCTTGCCCTTCAGGGGCAGGATCGCCTGATATTTGCTGTCGCGCCCCTGCTTGGCCGAGCCGCCGGCGCTGTCGCCCTCGACCAGGAACAGCTCGGACTTGGCGGGATCCCGCTCCTGGCAGTCATGGAGCTTGCCCGGGAGCGAAGCGATGCCCATCGCCGACTTGCGGCTCGCCTCGCGCGCCTTGCGCGCCGCTTCGCGGGCGGCGGCGGCGTCGATGACCTTCTGGATGATGGTGCGCGCATGCGCCGGATTTTCCTCGAGCCATTCGGCGAGCTTGTCAGCCATCAGGCTCTCGAGCGGCTGGTGGACCTCCGACGACACCAATTTGTCCTTGGTCTGCGAGCTGAACTTGGGGTCGGGCAGCTTGACCGAGACGATCGCGGTCAGGCCTTCGCGCATATCCTCGCCGGCGAGCTGGACCTTCTCGCGCTTCATCATCCCGGAGCGCTCGGCATAATTGTTGAGCGTCCGGGTCAGCGCCGCGCGGAAGGCGGCGAGGTGGGTCCCGCCGTCGCGCTGCGGGATGTTGTTGGTGAAGGCGAGGACGTTCTCGTAATAGCTGTCGTTCCACTCCAGCGCGACATCGATCCGGATGTCGTCGCGCTGGCCGTGGATGGCGATCGGGTCGGGGACCAGCGGGGTCTTGGCGCGGTCGAGATATTTGACGAAGGCGGCGATGCCGCCCTCGTAATGCATTTCGACGCTCTTAGGCTCGTCGTGGCGAGCGTCGGTCAGAACCAGCCGAACGCCCGAGTTGAGGAACGCCAACTCGCGGAAGCGATGCTCGAGCCGCTCGAAGTCGAACTCGATATTCT
>DASRAY010000134.1:0-56224 GCA_035637935.1 Sphingomicrobium sp. | reverse complement strand
TTCTCGACGGACTTCTCAGCCAATTCAGCGACCATGCGGACGTGGCCAACCTCGCGGCCAAGGTCGGACTGTCCCCCGAGCACGTCGAATCGGCGGTGCAGGCGCTGGCCAAATTCCATCCGATGGATGTCGACACGGCGGAGGGCGCCGCGGCCGAGACCGGGCTGCCGACCGACAAGCTGCAGGAAATCATCGGCCATATCGGCGGTGAAGGCGCGCTCGGCCGCTACGCCCAGATGCTCGGGGGCGAAGGCGGGCTCGCCAACATCGCTTCGAGCCTGACGGGCAAGAGCGAAAGCTAAGCCTCCGTCGTCCGCGCCACGTAATCGTCGACGTTCTTGGCGAGCACGTCCATTGGCACGTTGCCGCCTTTGACCACCGCGTCGTCGAAGGCTCGCAAATCATATTTCCCGCCGAGGGCCGCCTTGGCGCGGTCGCGCAGGCGGTTGATGGTCGAATGGCCGACCTTGTAGCCGCACGCCTGGCCCGGCCAGCTGCAATAGCGGTCGACCTCGGACGCCACCTCCATCGGGTTGGAGCCGTTGACGTTGACGAAGAAGTCGACGCCCTGCTGGCGGGTCCAGCGCTTGGCGTGAAGCCCTGAGTCGACCACCAGCCGGCAGGCGCGGAAGGCGATCGACTGGAGGTAGCCGAGCTCAAGCGCGGGCTGGCCCCGGTAAAGGCCGAGCTCGTCGACCAGCTGCTCGGCGTAGAGCGCCCAGCCTTCCGAATAAGCGTTGAACGCCAGCATCGTGCGGACCAGCGGCAGCTTGTTGGCATATTCGCCCTGCCACACGTGGCCCGGGATCGCCTCGTGAGCGGCGAGGTCGGGCAGGCTGTACTTGCTGTGCAGGCTGGTGTCGCGGAGGTTGATCCAGAATTTGCCGGGAATCTTGCCGTCGATCGAGCCGGCGCCGCCATAGGCGCCGGGCGCGCCGGGCTCCTCTTCGGGCGGCATGCGCTTCACCTCGAGATGGCCGGGGACGAGCGTGTTGAAGGCGCGCGGCAGCTGGGCGCGAACCAGCTTAATGCGCTCCTGGATATAGGCCATGATCTCGGCCCGGCCCTGGTCGCCCGCGCTGAACTTGTAGGCCGGGTCCCTGGCCAGCGCCTGCATCCGCTCGCCGACCGAACCCTGGGTGTAGCCGAGCCCCTTGAGCAGCGGGTCCATGCGCCCGTGCAGCTCCTTGAGCTGCTCCTGGCCCATCGCGTGGACCTCGTCGGGCGACATGCTGGTGGTGGTCGAGGCCTTGAGCGCCCAGGCGTAGTAATCGGCCCCGTGCGGCCGCGACCACATGCCGGGGACGTCGGTCGCCGAGGCGCGCTCGGCCTGGAGCTCGGCGATCTGCCGTTCGAGCGCCGGCGCGACCTGCTGTTGGGCAATGCCCCTGGCCTTCGCTTCCCAAATGTCAGAGAAACCCGACATCGGATGCACGATGTTCTTCGCGGCGGTCCGCCGGACCAAGCTCTCGACCAGGCCATCGCCCGCGTGCGCATTCTTCGCCGCCAGCGTCAGCTGGTCGATCGCCTTGTCGATCAGGAAGCTGGGCGGGACGAGGCCCTTGGCGCGCGCCGCCTTCATCCGCTCGAGCTCGCCGTCGAGCTGCGCCGGATATTGGGCGAGGCGGGTGAGATAGGCGTCCGCGTCCGCCGCCGTTTCGATCACATGGTCGGTGTCGAGGAACTTGGGCGTGTCGAGATAGGCGCCGACGTTCTGGATCACGACATAGGGCGTGTTGCGCCAGCCGCCGACGGCGACGTCGCCATAGGGCAAAGCGAGCCCCTCGAGCGCCGTCTTGTAGGCGCTCCGCACCACTTCGACGCTGGTCCGCACCGGGAAGGACAAAGCGGCGACGTCGATCGCGTCGGCGCGGGCGAGGTCGCCCCGGAGAGTCGCCGCGAGCTTCTCCTGCCCGGCGGGCGAGCGGTCGCCGAGCTGCGACCGCAGCGCCGCACGGTTGCCGGTGTCGATGCCAAGCGAGGTCGCACCCTCGGGGCTCAAGCGAAGCAGGTTCTCCGCGATCGAATCGAGCAGCTTCGCGGCGTCGGCATCGCCGGCGGCCGCGCCGGCCTTGCCGGGCCGGGCCTTGCACCCGGGGAGGAAGGAAAAGGCCGCAGTGGCGGCGAGGGCCGCGACCGTCTCGCGGCGGGTCAGCTCAAATGTCGGCACGAAATTCTCCGTCAGGCGGATGGGAGGACGCGGTCGGCCTCGACCTTGAGGCAATTGCCCTCAACGCCAATGATGCGCACGCGTTCACCGACGGCGGCCGGGCCGCCGCGCGCGCTCCACTCGCTGTCGCCGACGCGAACACGGCCGTCGTGATCGTCGACCGCGGCGACTACCGTCACCATCTTTCCGACGAGCCGTCCCACCCGGTCGTTCAAGAGGGGGTCGGTGCTGTCGGCGGTGCGATTGGCGTAAAAGCGGCGGCCGACCAGCATCGCGATCACCGCATAGAGCGCGAACAAAGCGAGCTGCGCAGCCGCGCCAAGGCCGAACAGTACGGTGAACAGACCGGTCGCCATGGCCGCCGCGCCGAGGAACACGAGGAAGAAGCCCGGCGCGATGACCTCGAGGATCAGCAGCAGGACGCCGCCGATCAGCCACAGCCAGCCGGGGTCGACGTCCAGCCCATTCATTCGCCGCTTCCCCGAACGGTCGGCACGGCCTTGGCCCGGGTCGGTGCAACGGCCTTGCCGGTTCCCTCGCCGAACGCTTCCTTGGCGAGCTCGCCGATCCCGCCGAGCGTGCCCATCAGCTGGGTCGCCTCGACCGGGAACAGGATGGTCTTGGCATTGGGCGAGGTCGCGAACTTGCCCAGCGCCTCGACATATTTCTGGGCGATGAAATAATTGATCGCCTGGGTGCTGCCGCCCTCGATCGCGTCGCTGACCGACTTGGTCGCATTGGCTTCGGCCTGGGCGGCGCGCTCGCGGGCCTCGGCCTCGCGGAAGGCGGCTTCCTTAAGGCCCTCGGCCTGCAGGATCTTGGCCTGCTTCTCACCTTCGGCGCGGAGGATCTCCGACTGCCGCATGCCTTCCGACTCGAGGATCGCGGCGCGCTTTTCGCGTTCCGCCTTCATCTGCCGGGTCATGGCGTTGACGATGTCCGACGGCGGGCGGATGTCCTTGAGCTCGACCCGGGTGATCTTGACGCCCCACGGCTCGGTTGCATGGTCCACGACCGCCAGCAGCCGGGCGTTGATCTCGTCCCGCTTGGACAAGGTCTCGTCGAGGTCCATCGAGCCCATCACGGTGCGCAAATTGGTGGTCGAGAGCGCCATCAGCGCACTGTACAGGTCGCTCACTTCGTAAGCGGCCTTGGCGGCGTCGATCACCTGGAAGAACACCACGCCGTCGACCGCGACCATCGCATTGTCCTTGGTGATGATCTCCTGCCCCGGGATGTCGACGACCTGCTCCATCATGTTGATGCGGCGGCCGACCCGGTAGAAGAACGGGGTGACATAGTTGAAGCCGGGCTCGGCGACGCGCACGAACCGCCCGAAATGCTCGATCGTGTAGCGATAGCCCTGGCGGACGATCTTGATCCCGGTCATCAGGATCAGCGCCGCCAGCGCCGCGACCGCGATCATGAATATGGTCAACATGGATTCCCCCGAATAATGCGGTGCCGCATGATGCGACGGCGATGAGCGCAGCGGAAGCGAAAAGCGACATGGACCTGTTCTCGGTACGATCGATCCTGTTCCTGCCCGCGTCGAACCCGCGCGCGATCGCCAAGGCGCGCGAGGCCGGATCCGACCTTGTCGTGCTCGACCTCGAGGATGCGGTGAAGCCGGAGGACAAGGCGGCCGCACGCGCCGCCGCAATTGAGGCGCTGGCGACGGACTGGCGGATGCCGGTGGCGATCCGCATCAACTCGATCGGCACCGAATGGCATGGCGAGGATATGGTCACCGTCACTCATTGCGACCCGGACCTGGTGGTGGTGCCAAGGGTCGAGGACAAAGAGGAACTGACCTTCGTCCGGACCCAGACGGGCAAGCCGATCGCGGCCATGATCGAAACCGCCAAAGGCGTGCTGGCGGTGGAGAGCCTGACCCACGACGCGGTCGCCCTGATCGCCGGGACCAACGACCTTCGCGCCAATCTCCGGCTGCCGCTCGATTCCTCCCGCGACCCGATTTCCCTCTCACTGCAGATGATCGTCCTCGCGGGCCGTGCAGCCGGAATCGCGGTGTTCGATGGCGTGTTCAACCGCCTCGACGATTTGGACGGGTTCTTCGTCGAGGCCGCCGCGGGACGCGCGCTGGGCTTCGACGGCAAGAGCCTGATCCATCCCGACCAGATCGAGCCCTGCCACCGCGCCTTTGCTCCGAGCGAAGCCGAGCTCGAGCGCGCCCGCCGCCTGGTCGAAGCATTCCGGGGCGGGGCCGAGCGGTTCGAGAATGCGATGATCGAGCGCATGCACGTCGAGCAGGCCGAGCGGTTGCTGGCGCGAGCTCCAGCCTAACCGCCCACTTGGCGAATCGCTTGACTGCTGTCATGGGCCGATATGGCCCAACTCAACACTACCTCTGACATCCCGCTCGGACTGACGTTCGACGACGTCCTCCTGCAGCCGCTTCAGTCCTCGGTCCTGCCGAGCCAGGCGGACACAAGCACCCGGCTGACCCGCGAAATCCCGCTCAACATTCCGCTCCTGTCCTCGGCTATGGACACCGTCACCGAGGCTGACATGGCGATCGCGCTGGCCCAGCTCGGCGGCATCGGCGTGCTCCATCGCAACATGGACCTCGAGGCGCAGGCGGCGGCCGTGCGCCTGGTCAAACGGTTCGAGAGCGGGATGGTGGTCAACCCGATCACCATGGCGCCCGACCAGACGCTGGCCGACGCGCTCGAGCTGATGACGGCGCACCGGATCAGCGGCATCCCGATCGTCGAGAAGGGCGGCAAGCTCGCCGGGATCCTCACCAACCGCGACGTCCGCTTCGCCGAGAACCCGCGCCAGCCGGTCAGCGAGTTGATGACCAGGGACAATCTCGCGACCGTCCGCCTCGGGACGAGCGAAGAGGAGGCGCGGCGCATCCTCCACCAGCGGCGGATCGAGAAATTGCTGGTGGTCGACGACGAGCTGCACTGCGTCGGGCTGATTACCGTCAAGGACATCGAGAAATCGGTCGCCGCGCCGTTCGCCACCAAGGACGGGGAAGGGCGGCTGCGGGTCGCCGCGGCGACCACCGTCGGCGATGCCGGCTTTGCCCGGTCCGAGGCGCTGATGGAGGCCGGCTGCGACTGTATCGTGATCGATACGGCGCACGGCCACAACACCGACGTCGCCGCGGCAGTCGAGCGGGTCAAGCGCGCGTCCAACTCCGTCCAGGTGGTGGCCGGCAACGTCGCCACCGCCGACGCGGCGAAGGCTCTCGCCGACGCGGGCGCCGATGCGATCAAGGTCGGGATCGGCCCGGGCTCGATCTGCACCACGCGGGTCATCGCCGGGATCGGTGTGCCCCAGCTGACCGCGATCATGGACGCGGCGGGCGCGGCGGCGAAGACCGGGGTGCCGGTCATCGCCGACGGCGGCATCCGGACCAGCGGCGACATGGCCAAGGCGCTCGCCGCGGGGGCGTCGACGGTGATGGTCGGATCGCTGCTTGCGGGCACTGACGAGGCGCCGGGCGAGATCTTCCTCTACCAGGGCCGGAGCTACAAATCCTACCGCGGCATGGGCTCGGTCGGGGCGATGGCCCGCGGCTCGGCCGACCGCTATTTCCAGCAGGACATCAAGGACCATCTGAAGCTGGTTCCGGAGGGCATCGAGGGGCAGGTGCCCTACAAGGGCCCGGTGCGCGAGATCATCCACCAGCTGGTCGGCGGGGTGAAGGCGGCGATGGGCTATACCGGGTCGACCACGATCGCCGACCTGCAGAAGCGCGCGAAGTTCGTCCGAATCACCAACGCCGGCCTGTCGGAAAGCCATGTCCACGACGTCGCCATCACCCGCGAGGCGCCCAACTATCCGACTCGCTAGCTCATGACTCCCGCCGCTCGCCTGCAGGCGGCGATCGAGGTGCTCGACGAGGTCATCGCCGCGGTCCGCGACGACGGGCCGCCTGCGGATTCGATCGTCACTCGTTATTTCAAGCAGCGGCGCTATGCCGGCTCGGGCGACCGCCGGGCGGTGCGCGAGCTGGTGTTTCGCGCCATTCGCCGTTCCGCCGAACGGCCGGAGAACGGGCGCTCGGCAATCATCGGCCTTGCCGATGACGACCCGCCGCTGCGGGACCTGTTCGGCCAGTTGCGCGGCCCCGAACCGCCGGATGAAGCGGAGTTGGGGACAGTCCCTTCTGGAGGGACTGTCCCCGGATGGTTGGCGCCGGAGCTTTCTTCCCTGCTCGGCGAGACCGAATGGGCGGCGCTGCTCGACCGGGCGCCGGTCGATTTGCGGGTCAACGCCGCGCATACCGCGCGCGATTCGTTGTTGGGCGAGTTTCCTGACGCAACCGCGACCCCGTTCAGCCCGTGGGGCATTCGCCTGCCGGCCGGCAGCAAGATCGACGACCACCCGGCCTATCGCTCCGGACTGGTCGAGGTGCAGGACGAAGGCAGCCAGCTGATCGCGCTGGCCTGCGCGCCGCGCGACGGCGAGGCCATCGTCGACCTCTGCGCCGGCGCCGGCGGCAAGGCGCTCGCGCTGGCCGCGGCGGCGCCCGGAGCGACGATCCTCGCGACCGACAGCAACCGAGTGCGGCTGTCACACCTGGCGCCGCGCGCGGATCGGGCCGGCGCCCGGATCGAGACGCTGCTGCTGAACCCGCCGAACGAGCTCGACCAGCTCGACGACTGGCACGGCAAGGCCGACCTCGTCCTGGTCGACGCGCCGTGCTCGGGGAGCGGGACGTGGCGGCGCAACCCCGAGGGTCGCTGGCGGCTGACTCCGGAGCGGCTCGACCGGCTGGTGACGCTTCAGGCGCGGTTGCTCGACCTCGGCGCCGAACTGGTGCGGCCCGGCGGGCGGCTGGTCTATGCCGTCTGCTCTTTGCTGTCCCGCGAAGGGGCAGGGCAGATTCAGGGCTTTCTCAGCCGCCGTTCATCATGGATTGTCCAGGAAACGCCGTTCGCAGCCGGACGGTCGGAAGGCGCCGGGCGCCTCTTGACCCCAGGCCACGACGGCACCGACGGGTTTTTCGTCGCGAGTCTCGGTCGCGCGTGCTAGGGCGGGCCGGTTGAGTGGAGAGAGATTGATGCGCTTGTTTGCCCTTGTTCTTGCGGTGAGCTTCGCCGCTTTGGCCTTTGCCGCGCCGGTTTCGGGCCAGCGGCCCGACGACCAGATCGCGCCCAAATCGGCCGCGCTGCAGAAGCAGGGCGAGACGCTGATGGCCGCCGGCAAGTTCGAAGCTGCCGAGGACGCGCTCGAAGCGGCGCTCGCGGTCGATCCGCGCAACCGCTGGGCGTTCGTCGACCTCGCCCGCGTGTCGGAGAAGCAGCGGCTGTTCGGCAAGGCTATCCGCATGGCCAACAAGGCGCTGATGCTCGAGCCGAACGACCCGGACGCGATCGCCGTCCAAGGCGAGGCGATGGTCGAGCTCGGCGCGACCGCGCGCGCCCAGGCGAACCTGCAGAAGCTGCAATCGATCTGCACCAGGGGCTGCCCGCAGCTGGCCCAGCTGTCGGCCGCGATCACCCGCGGCCCGTCGGTTGCATCAGCCAAGGCCCCGGCGAGCCCCAAATCTAACTGAGCGTTCGCGCCAGCTCCACATATTCCTCGACGCTGAGCGTTTCGGCGCGCCGCTGCGGGTCGATCCCCAGGCGGTCCAGCGCCGCCAGCGCATCGGGCATCCGCTTGAGGCTCGATCGCAGCATCTTGCGGCGCTGGCCGAACGCCGCTTCGGTGACCTGTTCAATGACCTCCGCGCGGACTCCGGCAGGGGCGTCGGCGGGTACGATGTGGACGACCGCCGAAGTGACCTTGGGCGGCGGGACGAAGGCCGAGCGGTTGACTGTCAGCGCGATCCGCGGCCGGCTCCGCCACTGCGCCGCGACCGACAGGCGCCCGTAGGCGCCCGCGCCCGGCTTCGCGACGATCCGCTCCGCGACCTCTTTCTGGAACATCAGGGTCAGCGACGCCCACCACGGCGGCCACGGGTCAACCTGAAGCCAGCGCAGGAGCAGCGCGGTGCCGACATTGTAGGGCAGGTTGGCGACGACGTGCGCGCCCTCGCCGACCTCGGCGCGCTCGTCGATCCGCATCGCATCGCCTTCGACCAGCCGCAGGCGGTCGCCATATTCCGTGTGAAGCTCGGCCAGCGCCGGCAGGCAGCGGCGGTCGCGCTCGACCGCAATCACCGTCGCGCCGGCCTCGAGGAGCGCGCGGGTAAGACCGCCGGGCCCGGGGCCGACCTCGTAGACCGTGGCCCCGGCGAGCGGGCCGGGAATCGCCGCGATCCGCGCGAGCAGGTGGCGATCGAGGATGAAATTCTGGCCGAGCGCCTTGCTCGCGCTCAAGCCGTGGCGGGCGATGACGTCCCTTAGGGGCTCCGGCGCGGGGCTCACGCCGCCGCGGCGCGATGCGCCGCCGATTCCGCCGCCATGCGAATGGCCGCGGCCATCGGCCGGGGATCGGCGCGGTCCTGCCCGGCGATGTCGAACGCCGTGCCATGGTCGGGCGCGGTGCGGACGATCGGCAGGCCGAGCGTTACGTTGACCGCGTCCTCGAAATGCAGCGCCTTGACCGGGATCAGCGCCTGGTCGTGGTACATGCACAGCGCCGCATCGTAATTGGCCCGCGCGGCGGCGTGGAACATGGTGTCCGCCGGGTGGGGACCGGTCACGCGCCAGCCTTCCGCGGCGAGCGCGGCGATGGCTGGAGCGATGATCTCGACCTCCTCGCGGCCGAGCTGGCCGCCCTCGCCGGCGTGCGGGTTCAAGCCGGCGACGGCGAGGCGCGGATCGGTAATTCCGAAGCCGCGCTGCAGCCCGCGCAGGACGGCTCGGGCGCGCGCCTCGATCAGCCCGCCGGTCAGCTCGCGCGGCACGTCGGCAAGCTCGACATGGGTGGTGACCGGAATCGTCCGCAGAGTCGGCCCCGCGAGCATCATCGCGACGTTGGCCGAGGAGACCCCGCAGCGCTCGGCGACAAACTCGGTCTGGCCAGGATGAGCAAAGCCGATCGCATAGAGCTGCTCCTTGGACACTGGGCCGGTGACCACGGCGGCGGCGGAGCCGGAGCGCGCGAGGCCGACCGCAAGCTCGAGCGAATCGAGCGAGCAGTGCGCCCCCGCGACGCTCGGGTGGCCGGGCACCGTGTCCTCGGCGGACAGCAGCTGAAGCAGGGGCAGGCCGACGTCGAACGCCGAATCGGCCTCGTTCGGGTCGGTGATGATCTCGATCGGCCCGTCCCACACCGCCCCGATCGAGCGCGGGTCGCCGATGGCGACGAACGGCGGCAAAGCGAAGGCGGCCCGATTATCCCAGCACTTGGCCAGGACCTCGGGTCCGATCCCGGCGGGATCGCCAAGCGAAATCGCAAGCGGTTCGGAAGCAGTCGACGCCACAGGCGGCGCGTCTAACGGAAAACAGGCCCTAGCGGAATTCGATCACCGCATCGCGCCGCAGATCGCTCAAATAGCGCCGCCAGCGCAGGTTGATCCGCTCTTCCGCGATCTGGTTCGAAATCTGGTCGGCCGACGGCTCGCTCGGGTCGACCTCGTCGCGCCCGCAGATCACCAGCACCCGGACGCCTTCGTCGAGTGAGCCGAACGGCTGGGTCGCCTGACCGACCTGCATCGGCAGCATCAGCTGCTGGAGCGCCATCGGCAGGTCGCGCATCTTGACCTGGTCCTGCTGGACCATCTCGCCGTGGAAGTCGGCGGCGATCTTGTCCGCGCCGCCGCAGCCGCCGACGGTTCGCGCCGCCTCGGCGAAGCGGGCGACGACCGGCTCGGCCTGCTCGCGGCTGGTGCCCTTGGGGAAGCTGATCTGGACCTGCTTGAGGCTCAGCACGGCATCGCGCGGGTCGGCGGTGAGGATCTTGCGCGTATCTTGGACGGCGATGATCGACACGCCGCCCGAGTTGGGGATCGGCTTGCTGATCGTGCCGGGACCCATCTGGCGCAGCACCTCAGCGATCGGCGTCGGCAACAGCTCCGGGCGCATCCAGCCGAGATCGCCGCCGACCGCCGCGGCGGACGACTGGCCGTATTGCCGCGCATAGCCGGCGAACGAGGCGCCGGCCTTCAGCTGCTCGAGGATCTGGTTGGCCTGGGCCAGGACCTGGGCCTGGGTGTCGGGCGTGGCCGACAGCCAGATTTCGCTGACGTGATATTCCTCGGTGCCCTTGGACGCGTTGAGCCGGTCGATGACCGCCTTCACTTCGTCGTCGCCGACGCTGACGTTGCTCTCGATCTTCGCGCGCTGCAGCCGCTGCGACGCGATCTCGCCCTCGATCTGGCGGCGCAGCGACTTGATCGACGAGCCCTTCGATTCGAGGAAGCTGGCGAGCTGGTCCGGGGTCTGCTTCACGTTCGAGGCGACCCGGATGACGGTCTTGTCGATGTCGGCCGGCTTGATCGTGATCTTCTCGCGCCCCGCTTCCTGGATCTGCAGCGTCTCGTCGATCAGGTTGCGCAGCACCTGCTGGCGCAGGCGGTCGATCTCGGTGGAGGGGATCTGGCCGCCGTTGGCGATCGCCAGCAGCGCAAGCCGCTGATCGATGTCGGTCTGGGTGATGACGGCGCCGTTGACGATCGCCGTCGCCTTCACCACCGACGGCATCGCGGCGCCGAACAATTGCGGATTCTCGGGCAGGCGCAGCGCCCTCGTGCTGTCCGGCGCGGGGCCGGCGTCGGGCTGGTTCGACTGCTGGGCGACGGCGGAGGTGGCGGTGACGATGGCAAGCGCCGCGGCCCCCAGCCACAGGCGCGTCGAAATCCGTTCAGAAACTAGAGCCACGTATCGATTTCCCTTGCTTCCCAACCCGATGGGAGATTGCGTTTATCCATTCCCGCTGAACGCAGGCTTAGCGACCAAGGCCTTTCAGAGCCAAATGAAATCCGAAGGTGCTGCCCTTTCGGAACGCCCCGATATGCTCATAGTCGCGGCGCCACGTCAGGCCAAGCTCCAGGCACTCGTCCTCATAGGTCACGCCCAGCCGGTTGCGCACCGGGGCCCAGCCGTCCGCGAGCGACAGCGGGTCTTCGGCCTTGCCGGTGAGGTCGATGACGCTGGCTCCGAACACCGACCAGTAGCGCGCGAACTTCACCCGGCCGGCGACGCGCAGTTCCTCTTTGTCCCGCAAATCCTCAATGGTCGGGTCGATGTCGCGGTTGAGGCGAAGATAGCCGATCTGGGCATAGGTCTGGTCCGACCCGACGGTGAGATCGAGCTCGTTGCGCCGGAAGGTCAGGTCGTTCTTGTCGACCCGGTAACGATGAGTGATGTCGATGAGCCGCCCGAAGCGGATCCGAGTTCTTCCAACAATGTCTGAAAGACGGCCTGTAAGACCAGTTCCTTCTGGGAAAATCCCGGGTCGACGGGTGATTCGATAGCTTTGGCCGATGGTCGTCATGATCGACAGGTTGGGACGGTCGAGCGCCCAGTCGAAGCCGTAGGTGATGCGCGACCCGTCCTCCCACCGGTCGTAGCCGGAGAAGCGGTTCAGCGCGAACAGGTTGCTGTCTTCGAGGTCGATCGAGCGCGCGTCCTCGTTGGGGATCTCGAGGTTGGGGGTGGGTGGGGTGAGGACGAGCTGGACCCGCGGCACGATGCGCTGGATGCCGCCGAGCGCGGGCCCAACGAACGGCCATTTGAGATCGGCGGCGAGCGCCGCGATCCCGCGGCCATGCCAGCCGTCGGTACCGCGGTAGATGGCGACGTCGGTGCTCTCCGCGTCATCAGTGTGGTAGAGGTCGCCGCGCGCGTAGGCCGTCAGGTCCAGTTCCTGGCCCCAGGCAGTCAGCCGGCGCAGGTCCCATCGCGCGCTGGCGAAGGCGCGCTGCGTATCCTGGCCCTCGATCCGGATGATCGACAGGCTGTTCGCCTCGAGCTCGACGGTCCCGCCGATCACCTGATCGCCGAGCCGGACCCGGGCGTCGATCGCCGGAAGCGCGATCGGGATCTGTTTCTGGACATCGTCGACGCGCAGGCCCTGGAACGCCCAGCCGGCGATCGAAATGTAGGAATTGGGAGTGATCCGCTCGGCGTTGAGGACGGTGCGCAGGCGGTCGTCGCGGGTGAGGTCGTAGCGCCGGGTCACGGTCTTGTCGCTGGCCCAGCGGAACGACCCGGTCACGCTCCATTCGGGACTCAGCTGGGCCTTGCCGTTGCCCTCGACGTAGGCGCGGATGTCGCGCTCGGCATCGGCGGGCGTCGCGTCCGTGGCGGCGCTCTCGATCTTCCCGTAGGTGATGAACCCGCCGAGCTGGAACGCGCCAAGCCGGTCGAGCTGGCGATATTTGGCCTCGAGCGCCGGCAGCACCCCGGTATAGACGTGCGGGGTGAGGGTGAGGTCGCGGTTGGGGGCGATCTGCCAATGGTAGGGGACCGCGACCTCGAGCCCCTTCTTGGTCGAGAAACTGATGTCGGGCACCAGCCAGCCGGTCGTCCCCTGATCCCCGGTGCCGATGTTGAAGATCGGAAGCAGCGGCAGGTTCACTCCGAACAGCTGCAGCCGCCCGCCTTCGAACCGGACCCGCTGGTGCACCGGATCCTGGATGATCCGCGCGGCCGTGATCGACCAGCTCGGCCGCCGCGGGCAGCCGCTGGGGCTGGTCACCGGGCACGGCGAGTAGATCGCATTGTCGAGGGTGGTGAGGTTGCCGCTGCGCGTGCCCTTGGCGGCGGCGATGCGGCCGCCGCTTTCGAGCACGACCAGGAGATTGTGCACGGTGCCGTCGCGCAGCGTGTCGGTGAGGACCACGTCCTCGCCGATCAGCTTGTCCCCCTGCGGGGTCAGGACGACGACATTGCCCTCGGCCCGGACCTGGCCGGACTTGCGGTCCCACACGACTTCGTCTGCGGCGAGATAATTGCCTTCGCGGTTCATGCGCACCGCGCCGCTCGCCGTGACCACGTCGGCATCGCTGTCATAGGTGACCCGGTCGGCGCTGAACTCGATCGGCGCGGTGGCCTCGGCGGGCGCCGGCGCCGCGGTCTGGGCGCCGGCGGCGGCGGCGGGGAGGCCAAGCACCAACGGCAGCGCTGTCCACCAGACGAATGTCCTACGCAACGCTGCCAGTCCCGCCCATTCTCTGAAGCCCGATCCTGTCGCGGCCTATCGCACCTTGGCCGCGCTGCGACAATCCGCCGCCCGGGCGCTTTTGCCAAGCCGCCGCAGGCATCCTAAAGCCCGCCGCAACGTTCGTTTTTTCAGGGATTAGAAGATGCAGATTCGCTTCGCCGATCGCCGGCCCGAGGGAGACTATGCGCTCGTCCTGCCGGTCGCGGGCAAGGACCGAACGGCGCTCGCCGCGCTCGGCGCGGAGCAGCAAGCAGTGGCTGCGGCGCTCGATCGCAACCGCTTCGAGGGCGAGGCCGCGACCGCGTCGGAGCATTTCTTCGACGATGGCGGGACGGTGCGCCGGCTGCTGGTCGTCGGCACCGGGACCGGGGGGGCGGGCGAATCCGCCGAGAAGCTCGGCGGCACTGCCGCGTCGAAGCTGCTGACGTCGGGCGAGACGCGGGCGGTGATCGATCTCACCGGTCTCGATTATGATGCCGAGGCTGCCGCGCGCGTCGCGCTCGCCGCGGCGCTTCGCTCGTGGCGCTACGATCGCTATCGCACCACGCTCAAGGACAAGCAGAAGGCGACCCTGACCGAAGTGGTCGTGGTCGGCGCGGCCGGCGGCGCCGAGCAGCGCTACACGGAGCGGTGGGCGCCGGTCGTCGCCGGGGTCGAGCTCACCCGCGAGCTGGTCACCGAGCCCGCCAACATCATTTACCCGGAGAGCTTCGTCGAGCGGGTCAAGGCGTCGCTGGAGGGCACCGGGGTCGAGACCGCGGTGCTCGACAAGGCGGCGATGACCAAGCTCGGGATGGGCGCCCTGCTCGGAGTCGCCCAGGGCTCGATCCGCGACCCGCGCCTGTTGATCCTCAAATGGAACGGCGGCGCCGCAGGCGGCCAGCCGACCGCCTTCGTCGGCAAAGGCGTGACGTTCGATACCGGCGGCATCTCGATCAAGCCGGCCGCCGGCATGGAAGCGATGAAGTGGGACATGGGCGGGGCCGCCGCCGTTGCCGGCGCGTTCAAGGCGCTCGCCCTGCGCAAGGCCAAGGCCAATGTCGTCGGCATCTGCGGCCTGGTCGAGAACATGCCGTCCGGCTCGGCCCAGCGGCCGGGCGACGTCGTCACCACCATGTCCGGCCAGACGGTCGAAGTGATCAACACCGACGCCGAGGGCCGCCTGGTGCTCGCCGACGCGGTCCACTACGTCCAGAAGGAGTTCCATCCTTCAACCATCGTCGATTTCGCGACCCTGACCGGAGCGATCCTGATCAGCCTCGGTCACGAATGGGCCGGGCTGTTCTCGAACAACGACGAGCTGGCGGGGCAACTGCTCCGGATCGGCGAGGAATCGGGCGACCGGCTGTGGCGCATGCCGCTCGCCGAGCCGTTCGACCGGCTGATCGATTCGCCGATCGCCGACATGAAGAACGTGGGGCCGCGCGAGGGCGGGTCGATCACCGCCGCCCAGTTCATCCAGCGCTTCGTCGACGACGGCGTCCGCTGGGCGCATGTCGACATGGCCGGCAAGGCCTGGTCGGACAAGGCCGGCACCACCTATGACAAGGGCGCGACCGGCTATGGCGTGCGGCTGATCGACCAGTACGTGGCCGACCTGCTCGAGGCCTGATGCAGGTCGATTTCTACCAGCTCGGCGGGAGCCCGCCCGAGCAGGTCATCGCGAGCATCGCCGAGAAGCTCCTCGCCCAGGACGGGCGGCTGCTGGTCGTCGCCGCGGACGATGGCGCGCTGGCGCGGCTCGATCGCTTGCTGTGGGACCGAGGGCCGGCGAGCTTCCTGCCGCACGGCATCGCCGGCGGTGCGGACGATGCGCGCCAGCCGATCCTGCTCGCGACCAGCCCCGATGCGCCCAATCTCGCCCGCAACGTGCTGATCGCCGATGGCGAGTGGCGCGAGGCGGCGCTGGCCTACGACCGGGCCTTTTATCTGTTCGATGCAGATACGCTCGAGGGCGCGCGGCTGGCGTGGAAGTTGCTGGCCGGCAGGGACGGGGTCGAGCGGCGCTACTGGGCGCAGGAAGCGGGCAAATGGGTGCAGAAGAGCTGACCCTTGCCGCCGCGGCTGAGCGCGGCTAGGCGCTCGCGCACCTTCCAACCGACCAAGAACACAGGAGACCGCCCGGCCATGGCCGTCACGCGCACCTTTTCGATCATCAAGCCCGACGCCACCCGCCGCAACCTCACCGGCGCGGTCACCAAGATGCTGGAAGAGGCGGGCCTGCGGGTCGTGGCGTCGCGGCGGATCCGCATGACCCGCGACCAGGCCGAGGGCTTCTACGCCGTCCACAAGGAGCGGCCGTTCTACGCCGACCTGTGTGCCTTCATGACGTCAGGCCCGGTGGTCGTGCAGGTGCTCGAGGGCGAGGATGCGGTGAAGCTGAACCGCGACGTGATGGGCGCGACCAACCCGGCCGACGCCGCCCCGGGCACGATCCGCAAGGCCTATGCCGAATCGATCGAGGCCAATTCGGTGCACGGCTCGGACAGCGACGAGAATGCGGCGACCGAGATCGCCTTCTTCTTCACGCCGGAAGAGATCGTCGGCTAGCGGCTCTCGCGGTTGTAGCTCCACTCGACGGCCTTGCTGCCGTTAAGGAGCGAGATTTCAGCCTCAAGGCGCCCATCCTTGAGCTCGTAGCGGATGCGCTGCGGATAATCGTGCGCGGCGTTCGTGAACTCGATCGCGCTCGGACCCATCGCCTTCGCCTTGAATGCCACGGCCGGTCGCCCGCCGGGCGAAGCGAAGAGCGTGACCGTACCGTCGGCCGCTTGTTCAATTCGAAGCTGTTCCCACGATGAAAGCTTGTCCCCGTCGCCCTCGCGCGAGGCGCCAAGCATCAGCCCGGCTTTCGGCTCCATCCAGCATTCCTGGGTCCAGCTATTGCCTTCTTCAGGTCGCGAGCGCCGTTGCCAGCAGCCGGTCATGAACGCGGGTAGGGCGGGTGTTTGAGCCGCACCAGCGGCGGCGATCAGCAGGTTGGCGAACATAGTGCCCCCTTTCGCTTCTATCCCTTGCTGAGACCCACCAGCCGCAACGAGCGGCCGCCGAGCAGCCCGCCGCCCTCCCAGCGGTAGCGCAGCATATAGTTGCCGCCGCCGCGCTTGTCCTTGCCCATCTCGACGTAGCGGGCGTCGAGCCGCACCGCGACGCTGTGGGTGCCTTTCTTGTCGTCGCCCTTAAGCGCGGCTTCGAGATCGTCGGCGTCGATCGTCCCGCTGCTGCTGCCATCGACCGGCGGCGATCCTTTGATGGTCAGGGTCAGCGATTCGAGCGCATGGCTGTCCTCGACCGGGCGGATCGTTAGCTCGCGGCCGTCGCGCTCCACGGTGCCGCGCAAGACCAGCGGAATCGGCTGGCGCTGCTCGACCACGCGGGTCGGCTTGTCATTCTGGCTGCTCTGCCACGCGATCCACACGCCCAGCGCGGAGACGATCAGCGCCGCGATGGCGATCAGTTCGCCGAGGTTGATCCAGCGGCGGCGGCGCTGGGCTTCGGATTCGCTCATCGTCCGCCCGCCTCGAGCAAGCGGCGCGGCGCGACCAGCTCCCAGCTTTGCCACAGCCGGTCGGCGACATGGTCCCAGTCGACCCGCGGCCGGTCGAGCGCGATCCCGACCCAGTCGGACGGGCCGTAATAAGCCGGGCGGAAGTAGATGTCGGGCTCGGCCTCGATCAGCTCGGCCATCTCGTCCTGGCCGCTGCACTTGACGAGGACGCCGATCGACTCGGCGCCGTGGTGGCGGTTCCACATGATCGCGAAGAACTTGCTGCTGCTTTTGCTGCCGACCTTCCAGCCGGGGGAGCCGTGGCTGGTCTGCGCGTGCGTTTCCGGAAGGGCGAGGGCGAGCGCGCCGACCTTCGCCGTGATCCAGTCGAAGTCGCGGGCCCGGCCGAGATACTGGGCGAGGACGTGCGGGTAGAGCTGGTGCTCGGCGACCAGCACCCGCTCGGCCAGGCTTTCGGGCGTGTCGCCGGGGAGGATCGCGACTTGCACCTGGCCGAGAATCTCGCCGCTATCGAGGTCGGGCGTGACGAGATGGACCGTCGCTCCGGTCACCGTATCTCCGGCTGCGAGGCAGGCCTGGTGGGTCCCGAGGCCCTTGTGCTTCGGCAGGAGGGACGGATGGATGTTGACGATCCGCCCGTCCCAGCGGGCGACGAACTCGTCGGGCAGGATGCGCATGAACCCGGCAAGCGCCACCAGGTCGATCGAATGGTCATCAAGGGCGCGCTGCAACGCCATGAAATATTGGCTCTTGTCCTTCGGCGTCGGCGCCGGAATCCGGACCACGTCGACGCCTTCGGCCGCGGCCAGGTCGAGCCCCGGAGCCGCGGGGTTGTCGCCGGTGACCAGCGCGACCTCATAAGGGCAATCGTCGGCCCGGGCGGCGTAGATCAGCGCGGCCATGTTCGAGCCGCGGCCGGAAATCAGCACCGCGACCCGGCTGCGCTCAGGCATTGTGGGTGGCGCTCCAGCCGCTGTTCGCGCCGGTCACTGTGCAGCCGCGCCGGCCGGCCTCGACCCGGCCGATCTCGAACATTGTCTCGCCGGCGCCGTCGAGCGCTGCGCGAACCGCATCGGCCTCCGCCGGGGCGGCGATGACGGCCATCCCGACCCCGCAATTGAAGGTCCGGGCCATTTCCTCCGGGGCGATCGCCCCGCCCGCCTGGAGCATCGTGAAGACCGCCGGAAGCGGCCATTGGCCCATGTCTATCATTGCGTGGCAATGATCCGGCAGAACGCGTGGGATATTTTCGAGAAGTCCGCCGCCGGTGATGTGCGCCAGCCCCTTGATCCGGCCCTCTTGGACGAGCGGCAGGAGCGAGCGGACGTAGATCCGCGTCGGCTCGAGCAGCAGGTCCGCGAGCGTCCGGCCGTCGCTCGACGGCAGCGCTTCGTCGAGCCTCCAGCCGCGCTCGGCGATGATCCGCCGCACCAGCGAGAAGCCGTTGCTGTGGACGCCCGAGCTGGCGAGGCCGAGGATCAGGTCGCCGGGCGCGATCGCCGAGCCGGTGAGCAGCTTGTCCCGCTCGACCGCGCCGACGCAGAAGCCGGCGAGGTCGTAATCGTCCGCGGCGTACATGCCGGGCATTTCCGCCGTCTCGCCTCCGATCAGCGCGCAGCCGGCCCGGCGGCAGCCTTCGGCGATCGAGGCGACGACGGCCGCCGCGACCTCATTGTCGAGCTTCCCGGTCGCGTAATAATCGAGGAAAAATAACGGCTCGGCGCCCTGGACGATGAGGTCGTTGGCGCACATCGCCACGAGGTCGATGCCGACTCCGTCGTGACGCTTGGTATCGATCGCCAGCTTGAGCTTGGTCCCGACCCCGTCATTGGCCGCGACCAGCAGCGGGTCGCGATAGCCTGCGGCCTTGAGGTCGAACAAGCCGCCGAAGCCGCCGAGCTCGGCGTCCGCACCTGGGCGGGCGGTCGAGCGCGCGAGCGGTCCGATCGCCTTGACCAGCGCGTTGCCGGCATCGATCGACACACCGGCGTCGGCGTAGGTCAGGGGTTTCTCGCTCATTCTCGCGAGCGCACTAGAGACAAGCCGCTTGGATTTCCACGCCGTTGTCGCCAAAAGGCGCGGCGAATGCTGCGCCGCCCACTAGCCGTCATCCTGACCCTGCTGCTTGCCGTCGCCGGACTGTCCGGCGCGCTGTATGCGCAGCTCGAGACGGCCGATCGCGGGATCCTGCCGCTCGACAGCTCGGGAACGCTCGAGATCACCGGCATCCATGTCGACGTCGGTGCGGCGGATTCGAACACGGCGCGCTACGCCGGCTGGCGCATCGCCCAGCGCCAGGGCTTCCGCGCCTTGTGGGCGAAAATGCATAAGGCGCCGATCGACCAGGCGCCCAACCTGCCGGATTCGACGCTCGACGACATCGTCAGCTCGATCAACGTCGAGCGCGAGCAAATCGGGCCCAACCGCTACATCGCCGACCTCGGCATCCTGTTCGACCGCGCCCGCGCCGCGCAGTTCCTCGGGGTCGAGGGCGGCGAGGTGCGACGCTCGGCACCGATGCTGCTGATCCCGATCACCGTCACCGCCGGGACGGAAACCAGCGTCGAGCTCAAGAACGCGTGGCAGCGGGCGTGGGCGGAGTTCCGCACGTCGCAAAGCTCGATCGACTATGTGCGGGTCAGCGGGCTCGGGGTCGACCCGATGCTGGTCAACGCCGCGCAGACCGACCGGCCCGGCCGTGGCTGGTGGCGCAACATCGTCGATCTGTACGGGGCCGCCGACATCCTCGTCGCCGAGGTCCAGCTGCAACATATCTATCCCGGCGGCCCGGCACGCGCGCGGTTCATCGCGCATCACGGCCCCGACAATGAGATCGTCGGCGGCTTCACTTTGACCACCCAGAGCAGCGCCGGAATCCCGGCGATGATGGCCGAAGGCGCGCGGCGGATGGACGAATTGTTCTCGACCGCGCTCGCCGCCGGCCGGCTCGAGCGCGACCCGTCGCTCAACCTGCCGGCGCCGCCGCCGCTGCCGGTCGAGGAGAAGCCGGTCGAAGCGAAGCCGACCAACGTCGCCAATGCCTTCCAGGTGCAGATCAATACGGGCGGCGACGTCAACATCTACAATTTCGCGATGGCCCACCTGCGGACGATGGGTGGAATCGAATCGGCGACGCCGCAGCTCATCAACCCGACCGGCGTCAGCTATGTGCTGGTCACCTATCGCGGCAGCATCGGCCAGCTCGCCGGAGCGCTGAGCGGGCGGGGCTGGATCGTCGAGACCAGCGGCGGGAACGTCGTCAGGATCCGCTCGGCGAGCGGCAAGCCGCCGCCGCTGCCGCCGCCGCCGCTGCCGCCGCCGCAGGCGACGCCGCCGGCCCAGCCGCCGCAGCAGAACCCGTCGGGACGGCAGCCGTGAAGCTGAGTCCCGACCAGATCGCGCTTCCGCTCGACTGGCCGCAGACCGAGGGCGACGCCCGCTTCATCGTGTCCGACGCCAATCGCACCGCCTTCGAGCATTTCCGCTCGTGGAGCATGTGGCCGGTCAAGGCGACGATCCTGACCGGACCGCGCCGCTCGGGCAGGACGCTGCTCGCGCGCAGCTTCGTCGAGCGGGTCGGCGGGCGGCTGTTCGACGAGGCCGAGCGGCGCGACGAAGAGGAACTGTTCCACGCCTGGAACCAGGCCCAGGACTCGGGCCGGCCGCTGATCATGGTCGCGGACGAGGTGCCGCCGGCGTGGGCGCCGCGCCTGCCGGACCTGAAGACCCGGCTCGCGGTCACTCCGGTGACGCGGATCGAGCACCCTGACGACCGCTTGTTCGCCGCGCTCATCCAGTTGTTCTTCGCGGATCGAGGACTGCACATCCCGGCCGACGCGCTGCGCTTCATGACCGAGCGGCTGCACCGCGACTACTGGACCGCCGAGCGGGCGGTCGAGGCGGTCGATCGCTATGCGATCGGCGAGCGGGCGCGCCTGAGCCTGCCGACGATCCGCCGGGCGCTGATCGATTCGCGGATGATCGGGGAAGCGGCCTAGCCGCAGATCGCGGACAGCACCCGGTTCTGCTGGTCGAGCCGAACGGTCACCCGCTCGTCGCTATATTCCATGGTGATCACCGCCCCGAACGGCACCCAGCGCAGCTTGTGCGCCCGCGACGCGGTCATGATCTGGGCGGCGAGGTCGACCGACGCGGGCTGGCCCTTGAACGAGTCGAGCCCGACCGACGGCGTGCATTTCGACCCCGGATAGACCGACGCGATCGGAACCGGCTTGTCGTGATTCGCGCAGGCGACGAGCAGCAGGGGGGCGCACAGCAACAGCTTACGCATCGACCGGTTCCTCCTCGTTGACCAGGCGGCTCATCTTGAGCTTTCCATTCTCGATTGCAAAGGCGAGCCGGCCCTCGACCAGGTCGAGCGCGTCCTTGCCGAACTCGTCGTAGCGCCAGCCGGACAGGATGCGCAGATTCTTGCGCACCCCCGCGGCAAGCGCCTCGAGGTCGTCGGACCGGGCGATCAGCCGCGCCGCGACTCCGGCTTCCTTCGAGCGGATCTTGAGCAGCAGCTTCAACAGGTCGCTGACCAGCACGCCGTCCTTGGTCAGCCCCGGACGCCGCGGCTCGCGGTCGGGAAGCTCGTCGTGCTCGAGCGGCTTGGCGGTCTTCAGTGCGGCAATGAGTCGCGCCCCGATATCGTTGTTGCGCCAGCCGGCTGAGAGCCCGCGGATGCGGCCGAGGTCGTCCTGGTTCTTGGGCGGATGGAGGACGATTTCAGCGAGCGTGTCGTCCTTGATGATTCGGCCGCGTGGCAGGTTCTTCGACCGCGCCTCGGTCTCGCGCCAGGCGGCCAGCGCCTTGAGGCGCCCGAGCACCTGCGGGTTACGGCTGGGGAGCTTGAGGCGCTTCCACGCATCCTCGGGCGGGAAGGCGAAGGCCGACGGGTCGGCCAGCCGCTCCATTTCCTCGTCGAGCCACGCGCCGCGCCCGGTCTTCTTCAATTTCTCGACCATGCGCGGGAAGATGGTGGCGAGGTGGGTGACGTCGGCGATCGCATAATCGATCTGGCGTTTGTCGAGCGGCCGGCGGCTCCAGTCGGTGAAGCGCGCGCCCTTGTCGAGACTGTGGCCGAGCAGGCTTTCGATCAGGTTCGAGTAGCCGATCTGCTCGCCGTGGCCGAGCGCCATCGCCGCGATCTGCGTGTCGAACAGCGGGTAGGGGACCTTGGCGGTCAGGTTGTGGATGATTTCGAGGTCCTGGCCGCCGGCGTGGAACACCTTCAGCACCTCGTCGTCGACGACGAACAGGTCGAGCAGCGGCTTCAAATCGATTCCCTCGGCCTTGGGATCGATCGCCGCAGCTTCATCGACCGACGCGACCTGGATCAGGCACAGGTCGGGCCAATAGGTGTTCTCGCGCATGAACTCGGTGTCCACGGCGATGAATGGCTGCTTCGACAGGCGATCGACGAGAGCTTCGAGAGCGTCGGTCTTGGTAATCAGTGGGTGAATTCTCATGAGTCTCGGCGCGGCCATAGCGGCGGCTCGCCGGGTTGACAAAAGGCTTTCGAACAACCGGCCGCGGCTCGTCCCGGATCGCCTTTTCCCTTGCGAAACCCGGCTGGAAGGAATCTATTCTGTGGTGCGTGCCGTAGTTGCCTGACTCCATCCGCTGTCAGGGGATGAGACTATGGACACGATTGGCTGGATCGCCGCCGCAATCCTGGTGCTTACGCTGTTCGGCCAATATCTGGCCGGCACCGCCGATTATTTTCTGTCGATCGAGAATCCCCGGCCGCTTGACGAGACCGTGGACACGATCACCATCGTCGGCTGGGGGTTCGCCAGCCAGGCCAGCCGCAGCTGCATGGCGGAACTCGCCGGCCAGGGCTTCGCCGACGTGCGCCTGTTCGCCACTCGAAAGCAGGTGCTGCTGTCCTTCGTCACCTTCGGCTTCGTGCGCAAAGTCTGCATCGCCTGGCGCGGCAATGCCGGCCAGCATCCGCTGGGAGAGGCCTGATGGCCGCCGCGCACATTGTCGATCTCGACCGCCCCGGCGAGTGGAAGAATTATCACGAAACGGGGACTTCGCAGGCGAGGGCCCGGTTCACGTTGCGCAGCGGAGACGGCGGGCGCGGCCGGGAGGAACTGTGCGAGGCGTCGTCCGAGCTCCAGAAATGGCTCAACATGGCCAAGGCGCAGAATATTCCAGTGCGCCCGGTCGGCGGTGCCTGGTCGCCGTCGAATATCCAGATCGTCCAGGACGGCTGGATGCTGCATACGCGCCGCTTCAATCGCTGCTTCCGTCTCGCCGCGAGCGATTTCGAGCGGCCCGAGTCGACTCATCCCGAGGATTTCATCCTGCTCGACGCCGGGGTCCAGATCGACGAGATCAACGACAAGCTCGAGGAAATGAAGCGCAGCCTGGTGACCACCGGGGCGAGCAACGGCCAAACCATCGCCGGTGCCTGCGCGACGGGAACGCACGGGTCGGTGATCAATGCCGGGGGAATCCAACAGCACGTGCGAGCGATCCAGATCGTCACGCCCGGCGGAGTCCATTGGATCGAGCCGAAGGCCGGATTGATGAGCGCCGCCTTCGTCGAGGACACCGGCTCGACGCTGATGCGGGATGAGGATGCGTTCGCGGCGGCGCTGATTGCCGTGGGTTCGCTCGGCATCGTCACTGCAATGGTGCTCGAAACCGTTCCGATCTACCTCGTGCGGCCCTACATGAAGCTGATCGACTTCGGCCGTGAAGACCTTCAGCTGCTGCAGGACGGGCAGTTTCGCCAATTTTCCGAGAAATTCGGCGTTCCCGGCCTCGATCCCTATTTCGTGATGGTCATCACCAACCCGCATCGTCCCTTCGCCCATAAGGCGACCGTGAAATTCCTCTACAAATTCCCGTACCGTAACACCTATGAGCGACAGACGCCCGCCGAGCTGGGCGCGGGGTATGACGCCCAGACCATGATCACCTGGATCCTGCGCAATTTCCCCTGGGCTCGCGGCTGGATTCTCCAGACGATCATGCGGTTGGGGATCGGCAAGGGCGTTACCGGCGAGGTCTACGGCACCTGGGGCGAAACGACCGAAATGCACAAGCCGATCGCCAAGGGTTTCACCGCCGCCATGTTTTCGGACCGATCGCAACTCGTCCGAACGTTCGAGGCGCTTTGCCAGGCGTTCAGCGGCCGCGGAGGATCAACGGCGGTCACTTTGCGCTTCCTCAAGGGCGGCCCGGGGTTGCTGTCGCCGGCGCGCTGGCCGGACACCGTCGCAATCGATTGCGACGGGCCGGACAGCGACACGACCGAGGCAGCCTATCTCGGGATGCTCGACGAGTTCGAGGCGGCGCAAATCCCGTTCGCCCTCCACTGGGGAAAGTTCGGCAATCTGACGGCGGCGAGGGTCGAACAGGACTATGGCAATGACCTCGTGCGGTGGAAAGCGGTGCAGGCGAGGCTTCTTCCGACCCCCGAGGACCGTCGATTGTTCCGCAGCGTCGAGCTCGACCGACTGGGCCTGACCGCCTAGCGCGCCGGCCGGGGCGCTTGACAAAGCGGACGTGGGACGGGAAGCGCGGCGCCGCAATTCCCTCAATTCGTCACCCCCGCGAAAGCGGGGGTCCCGCTGCCTGTCGAGCGGCTGGGAAGAAAAGCGGGATTCCTGCTTTCGCGGGAATGACGGACAGAAGAAAGCAGACTGAATGCACGCCTATCGTACCCACACCTGCGCTGAGCTGCGCGCCAGCCATGTCGGCGAGACCGTCCGGCTGTCGGGCTGGGTCCACCGCAAGCGCGATCACGGCCATCTGCTGTTCGTCGACCTGCGCGACCATTACGGGATCACCCAAATCGTCGCCGACACCGCTTCGGCGGCGTTCCAGACGCTTGACCGGATTCGCGTGGAGTCGGTGGTGACGGTCGAGGGCAAGGTCGTCGCGCGCTCGAAGGAGACGGTGAATTCCAACCTCGCGACCGGCGAGATCGAGGTCGGGGCGGGCGAGGTCACCGTCCAGTCGGCCGCGGCCGAGCTGCCGATGCCGGTGTTCGGCGAGCAGGACTACCCCGAGGAAATCCGGCTGAAGTACCGCTATCTCGACCTGCGGCGCGAGCAGGTCCACGCCAACATCGTGCTGCGCGCCGCGGTCATCAACTCGATCCGCCGGCGGATGGTCGAGCAGGGCTTCACCGAGTTCCAGACGCCGATCCTGACCGCCAGCAGCCCCGAGGGGGCCCGCGACTATCTGGTCCCGAGCCGGGTACACCCGGGCAAGTTCTACGCGCTCCCGCAGGCGCCGCAGATGTTCAAGCAGCTGATCATGGTCGCGGGCTTCGACCGCTATTTCCAGATCGCGCCGTGCTTCCGCGACGAGGACGCCCGCGCCGACCGGTCGCCGGGCGAATTCTACCAGCTCGACTTCGAGATGAGCTTCGTCACCCAGGACGACGTGTTCGCGGCGATCGAGCCGGTGCTGTCGGGCGTGTTCGCGGAGTTCGCCAACGGCAAGACGGTCACGCCCGCCGGCGAATATCCCCGCATTCCCTACAAGGAAGCGCTGCTCAAATACGGCTCGGACAAGCCGGATTTGCGCAACCCGCTGCTGATCGGCGACGTCGGCGGCCATTTCCAGGGCTCGGGCTTCGGCCTGTTCGCGGGCATCGTCGAGAAGGGTGGGGTGGTCCGCGCCATCCCCGCGCCGGGCACCGCCGAAAAGAGCCGCAAATTCTTCGACGAAATGAACGACTGGGCGCGGAGCGAGGGCTTCGCCGGGCTCGGCTATGCGACCCGCAAGGGCGGGGAATGGGGCGGCCCGATCGCCAAGAACCACGGCGAGGAGGGGATGAACCGCCTCGCCGGCGAGCTCGGCCTCGGCCCCGACGACGGCATCTTCTTCGCTGCCGGCAAGGAAGTGGAAGCGGCGAAGCTCGCCGGCCTTGCCCGCACCCGCGTCGCCGAGCAGCTCGACCTGCTCGAGAAGGACGCCTTCCGCTTCTGCTGGATCGTCGACTTCCCGATGTTCGAGTATAACGAGGAGCAGCAGAAGATCGACTTCAGCCACAACCCCTTCTCGATGCCCCAGGGCGAGATGGAGGCGCTGGAATCGAAGGACCCGCTCGACATCCTCGCCTGGCAATATGACATTGTCTGCAACGGGGTGGAGCTAAGCTCCGGCGCGATCCGCAACCACCGCCCGGACATCATGTATAAGGCGTTCGCGATCGCCGGTTATTCGAAGGACGAGGTCGACACCAATTTCTCGGGCATGATCAACGCGTTCAGGTACGGCGCCCCGCCCCACGGCGGCTCGGCCCCGGGCATCGACCGGATCGTCATGCTGCTGGCCGACGAGCCCAACATCCGCGAGGTGATCCTCTTTCCGATGAACCAGAAGGCCGAGGATCTGATGATGAACGCTCCGGCCGCGGTCATGCCCAAGCAGCTCAAGGAGCTGCACATCAAGCTCGTCGACCCGAGCTGACCGCGCCGTGGCATGCGGGTCACGGTTCGTGCCAAATCGGGACGCCGCGCATCGTCCGCTGCCAGCTCAATTGTGGACCAATCGCCGCGCAGCTACTTTGCGGCGATGGCCGAGCTGGGTTCTGAGTGGTTGCAGACGACGGGCGGGGAGTCGCTCCATTCCGCGCTCGCCATGCTGCGCGAGCATCTCGGCGAGCTGCAGCTGTCTCAGGTCGCCCACGGCCGCCGCGCGATCATCCTGTTCGAAGGACCCCAGGGCGCGGGCAAGAAAGCTGCGCTGAAGCAGCTCGCCGCGGCCTTCGACCCGTGCCATTTCGCGGTCCACCCGACCGGGCACGAGCGGCGCCAGGCGTCGGAGGGGCATTGGCTGGCGCGCTTCTGGCGCGAGCTGCCGGGCGCGGGCGACACCGCGATCTTCTTCCGCAGCTGGTACCGCCGCGTGCTCGACGACCGCATCCTCGGCCGGATCGAGGACAAGGCGGTGGCCCGCGCGTTCGACGAGATCAACGAGTTCGAGGCGCAGCAGCGCGATTACGGCACGCTCATCGTCAAGCTCTACTTCGACGTCAGCGCCGAGGTTCAGGAAGAGCGGCTGCGCAAGCGCGCGGCGAGCGTTTGGGGCCGTTACGCCGCGAAGGACGATGTCGTGCGAGTCGGCGAGCCGGCCTACGCCAAGGCGCTCGCCGATCTCCGCACTTACTCGAACACCCGTTGGTCGCCGTGGCACATGATCGACGGCGACGACGAGGCGGCCGCGGTGATCGCGGCGCTAACCGCCGTCGCCGACGCCTGGGCCGAAGCGATGCCGGCCGAGCCGCCGCGCCTGGTCGACGACGTCGCCTAGCCCGCCTCCGGGTAGCGGATCGCAATCACTTCGTAGCTCTTCTCGCCGGCGGGAAGCCGGACGATCCGCTCGTCGCCGACCTTCGCCCCGATCAGCGCCCGGGCGAGCGGCGCGCTCCAGCCGATGCGGCCGGCCGCGGCCTCGGTCTCGTCGTCACCGACGATGGTCAGCGTGCGGCGCATGTCGTCCTCGTCGGCCAGCTCGACGGTGGCGCCGAAGCGGACCTGGCTGCGGTCCTCCTGCCTGGCCGGGTCGACGACCTTGGCCGCCTTCATGATCCGGGCGAGATGCGCGAGGCGCCGGTCGATCTCGCGCAGGCGCTTCTTGCCGTAGAGATAGTCGGCGTTCTCCGAGCGGTCGCCGAGCGAGGCGGCCCACGACACGACCTCGACCATTTTCGGGCGCTCGACCCCGAACAGTTCGTCATATTCGGCGCGGATTCGCGCCAAGCCCTCGGATGTGATGAAGCGCGGACGGTCGGACATTCGGCCCGACTATCAGGCCGGCCGGTCCTTCCCAAGGTAGCGCGAAACGTGGACCGACTGCTGGGGCCGGGCGCCGCGCAGCGAATCGTAGACGACGCTGTTCTCGATCACCCGCTGCACATAGGCCTTGGTCTCGACGTAGGGGATCGCCTCGATCCACTTCAGCGTGTCGACCTGGCCGCGCGGGTCGCCATAGGCGTTCACCCATTTGCGGACGTTGCCGTAGCCGGCGTTGTAGCTTGCGACCGCGAGCGGGACGTTGCCGTCCCACAGGTTGAGCATGCGCTGGAAGTAGGCTGAGCCGAGCATGACGTTGTAGCTGGGATCGCTGGTCAGCCGGTAGCCGTCATAGCCGACGCCCATCTTGCCCGCCTGCTCGCGCGCCGTGCCGGTCATCAGCTGCATCATCCCGCGGGCGCCGGCGTGGCTGACGGCATAGGGATCGAACGAGCTTTCCTGCCGGGTGATCCCGTGGGCCAGCGACCACAGGCTCGGCGACACCGACGCCGACAGGGTCGGATAGCCCTGGCGGACGTAGAACATCGACCCCTTGATCCGGGCCGAGCGCGCGACCCACACCGGGATGTCCTGGCGGCCGAGCTGCTGGCCGAACTCGACGGCGAGGCCGCGGTCAGCGTCGTTGTCGAGCGATTCGCCGAGCGCGCGGGCGAATTGCGCGCGCTCGGTCGCGGTGCCCTGCTGATGGATCAGACGCACCGCCTGGACCAGGCGGCGGCCGCTGAACGCCGAGCGCTGCGCCGGGGTTGCGGTGTAAGCGGCGACCGAGGCGTTCGGCGGGGTGACCGAGCGGCCGAGGCGCTCGAGCGCGAGCTGCCCGTAGAACAGCTCGGGAAAGGCCGCGGCGCGCTGGAAATAAGCGTTGGCCTGCTGGATCTGCCCGGCCGCGAGCGATGCCCGTCCAGCCCAGTAATAGCCCTTGGTCTGGACCTGCAGCGAGCGGCCGCCGCGGGCATAGGCGTCGTACATCCACACCGCGCTCGACGGCCGGTTCAGCCGGTCGAGCGCAATGCTTCCGGCGAGCCAGGTCAGACTGGTGTAATTGTCACGGATCCCGAGCGGCTGCCGGCTGATGTCGGTCCCGGCGGGCAGAGCGTCGCTGAGGTGCCGGGCGATATTGTAGGCGGTGTCCCACTGCCGGTCCTGGGCCGCATCGTTGGCGAGCGTCAGAAGCATGTCGAAGAAGCGCTCGGGGTCGGCTGGCTGGTAGGTGAAATTGTGCTGGCGCGCGGCGAGGTCGCGCGCGGCCTGCTGATAATTGCGGGCGCGCAGGTAGCGGGCGCGGTCCATCATCAGGCCGGCGTCGGTCGTTACCTGGCCAATGACCGGCTGGTACAGGCCTTCGGCATCCGATGAGTCGCGCTGCATCGCGATTCGGGCAGCGAAGGCCGCGCGCCGGGCCGGCGTCGTGTAGGAGTAGAAACGCGCCGCATCGTCGGGCTTCTTGGCGAACAGCAGCGCGTCGACCCGGCGGTCGTGGTCGGCGGCGGTGAAGCTCGCGCCGTAGCGGCTCCAGATCGCCTGCTCGCTGTCGCTGCCGAGGTCGGCCTCGCCCCAGGCGCTGCGCGCGGCGGCGAGGGCCTCGCCCATGCGGCCGTTGGCGGCGTAGGCGTCGGCCAGCCGCGCGAAGCCGTTGCCGGTGGCCGGCGGGTCGGTGGCGAAGAAGGACAGGACCATCGCGGCATTCTCGCCCGGCCGCATCGCCCGCTCGGCCCACAGGCGGAGCTTCGATTCCTCGGGCCAGTCCGGGTTGGCGATGACGAAGCGGGCATAGTCGGCGAAGCTGTAGCCGCTGCTCTGCCGCAGCCGGCGCCAGTCGGCGATCGCGTAGGTGACGCTGTAATTCGAATAAGCCGGGGCAGGGGTATAGCTTGGCGCCGCCGGATATTGCGCGAGCGCAGTCGCGGTCGCGAGGATCAGCACGGGGATGGACCAGGCAATGCGCCACATGCTGGACATCCTAGGCTCCCCCTCCTTATCTGCGGCTTAACGCGCGACGCTCCGTTTCGCTGAATTTTGCGAAACCCAAAGGACTTAACCATGTTTTTCGGTTCGATACCCGCCCTCGTGACCCCTTTTGCGGCGGGACGAGTCGATGAAGCGATATTCCGTGAATCCGTGGCCTGGCAGATCGACCAGGGGAGCAACGGACTGGTGCCGTGCGGGACCACCGGCGAGGGCGCGACCCTGTCGGACGAGGAGCACCGCCGGGTCATCGAGATCGCGGTCGAGGTCGCGGCCGGCCGGGTGCCGGTCATCGCCGGCTGCGGGTCCAACGACACCGCCCACGCGATCGCGCTGACCAAGGCGGCCAAGGAGGCGGGCGCCGACGCCGCGCTCCACGTCCCGCCTTACTACAACCGGCCGAACCAGGACGGCATCTACGGCCACCTCGCCGCAGTGGCCGACCTCGGCATCCCGATCATCCTCTACAACGTGCCGTCGCGGACGATCACCGACATTGCGGTCGCGACCATGGCGAAGCTTTCGCGCCTCGCCAACGTGGTCGGAGTCAAGGACGCGACCGGCGCGCTGGCCCGGGTCTCGGCCCAGCGCCAGCAATGCGGCGCGGACTTCATCCAGCTGAGCGGCAACGACGACATGGCGCTCGGCTTCAACGCCATGGGCGGGGTCGGCTGCATTTCGGTCACGGCGAACGTCGCTCCGAACCTGTGCTCGGAGTTCCAGAAGGCGACGCGGGAAGGGCGGTGGGACCAGGCGCTCGAGCTTCAGGACCGGCTCTACCCGCTCCACGCCGCGCTGTTCAGCGACGCCTCGCCCGGACCGGTGAAATATGCGCTGTCGCGCGTGAAAAGCGGCTTCCCGGCCGAGCTTCGCCCGCCAATGACCGAGCCCTCGGACGCGTCCAGGCGCGCGGTCGACTCCGCGCTCGCGCATGCGGGACTGATCTAAGCCGCACCATGGCCAAACCGCTGCCCCCGCCGTTCGACAAGAAGAAGGTCGTCGCCGAGAACCGGCGCGCGCGGTTCGACTATTTCGTCGAGGAGCGGTTCGAGGCCGGGATCGCGCTGGTCGGGACCGAGGTGAAGGCGCTGCGTCAGGGCGAGGGCTCGATCGCCGAAAGCTATGCGACGGTCGAGGGCGACGAAGTGTGGCTGATCAACAGCCACGTCCCCGAATACAGCCACGGCAACCGCCTCAACCATGAGCCGAAGCGGCCGCGAAAGCTGTTGCTGAAAGGCCGCGAGATATCCAAGCTGCACGGCGCGGTGGCCCGCCAGGGCCTGACGCTGGTGCCGCTTTCACTTTATTTCAACAGCGCGGGCCGGGCCAAGCTGGAGCTCGCGCTGGCCCGGGGCAAGAAGGTGCACGACAAGCGCGAGACGGTGAAGGAGCGCGACTGGAAGCGCGAGCAGCAACGCCTGTTGCGGCGCAGTGCATGAACTGGATTCGCAGCCACGTCCCGACGCGTGAGACGATTCATCGCTACCGCCTGTTGCGGCCGTTCGCCCGGCACCTGAGCCGGCCGGAACTGTGGCGAATGACTCGGCGCTCGGTGCCGCGGGCGGTCGCGCTCGGCCTCGGCATCGGCGTCATCATCCCGATCATGCATGTGGTGATCGCCGCGCTGCTCGCGATCCCGACCCGCGCCAACGTCGCCATCGCCGCGGCCTTCACCCTGGTGGTCAACCCGCTGACCATCCCGCCGATGTATTATGCCGCCTACCGCATCGGCTCGTGGGAGCTGCATCACGACGCGCGGCTGGTGAACCCGGACGTCGCCGAACATGTCTCGGGCGAGCTCGGCCGGTTCCTCTTCTGGATCCACGAAGCGTCGGGCCCGGTCGCGATCGGGGTTCTGACGATCGCTGCCGGGGCTGCGCTCCTGGGCTACCTGGTTTCGGCCTTGCTGTGGCGCACGTGGCTCGCCAGCCGCTGGCGCCGCCGCCGCGAAGCCGCGCGGCCCTGACGTTCGCAGCCCTGCCGGGAACGGCTGTCGATTGATGGTGGCGCGCCGCCGTTGCGCTCGCGACATCCTTCGGTCACACATTCGATCAGCTCAAGGGGATGACCATGCCGCGTTGTTTCGCACTCCTGACCGCGACCACGATTCTGGCCGGGTGCGCCGCCCACGAAACGCCGCCGCCGGCGGTCGCCGCGGTGGAGACTGCTCCCGTCGCGGTTCCCGAAGCTCCGCCGGCGCCCAAACCGCAATACGGCACCTTCGGCTTCGACACTGCCGGCATGGACACGAGCGTCGCGCCGGGCGACGATTTCTACCTCTACGCCAACGGCACCTGGGCGAAGAACACGCCGATCCCGCCCGACAAATCGAACTACGGCGCCTTTTCGGTCCTCGCCGACCTCAGCCAGCAGCGCGTGCGCGACATCCTCGACGCGCAGAAAGACGATCCCAACAGCCGGATCGGCATGGCCTATGCGAGCTTCCTCGACGAAGCCGGGGTCGAAGCGAAGGGCCTGGCCCCGATCCAGCCGTGGCTCGACCAGGTCCGCGGCTTGAAGAGCCGCACCGGCTATGCCGCGCTCGAGGGCGAGGCCGCGCGCAACGGCATCACCGGCCTGTTCGGCGGCTTCGTCACCCAGGACGACCGCAACACCGACGTCTACATCACGGCGCTGCGCCAGGCCGGGCTCGGCATGCCCGACCGCGACATGTATCTGCTCAACGAGCCGCACATGGTTTCGCTGAAGGCGGCGTATCTCGACCATGTCACCAAGATGCTGACGCTGGCCGGGGAGACCAACGCCGCGGCGCGGGCCAAGGCGATCGTCGATTTCGAGACGAAGATCGCGAAGGTGTCGTGGACCCGCGAGGACGTCGGCGACGCGACCAAAACCTACAACAAGATGACCCTCGCGCAGGTCCGGAAGCTCGCGCCGGGCTTCGACTGGGCGAGCTATCTGAAGGCCCGCAACGCCGACGTCGGCGAACTGCTGATCGGTGAGCCGAGCGCGTTCCGCGCCATCGCCGCTCTGTCCGCAAGCGCTCCGCTTCAGGTGCTGCGGGACCAGCTGCTGGTCCAGTCGCTCGACGCTTATGCCGACGTCCTGCCCAAGGCCGTCGCGGACGAGAATTTCGCTTTCTACGGGACCAAGCTCAACGGCACTCCGCAGAACCAGCCGCGGTGGAAGCGGGCGGTCGATTTCACCACCAGCATCCTCGATGACGACGTGTCGAAGCTGTATGTCGCCAAGTGGTTCCCGCCCGAATCCAAGGCGGCGATGGACAAGCTCGTCGGCAACGTCATCGCGGCGATGGGCCGGCGCATCGACAAACTGACCTGGATGGCGCCAGAGACCAAGGTCAAGGCCAAGGCCAAGCTCGCCGCCTTCACCCCGCGCATCGGCTATCCCGGCCAGTGGCACGATTATACGTTCGACGTCCGCCGCGACGATCTGTTCGGCAATGCGCTGCGCGCCAACCAGTGGCAGCACGACTGGAACATCCACAAGCTCGGCCAGCCGATCTTTCGCTGGGAGTGGGGGTTCGACCCGATGACGGTCAACGCCCAGGCCAATTTCAAGCTGGTCGCGATCACCTTCCCGGCCGCGATCCTCCAGCCGCCCTTCTTCGATCCCAATGCTGACCCGGCAGTCAATTATGGCGGGATCGGCGCGGTGATCGGCCATGAGATGAGCCACCATTTCGATGACCAGGGCTCCAAATATGACATCAAGGGCAATCTGTCGGACTGGTGGACGCCCGAGGACGTCAAGAACTTCAAGGCGCTGACCGGCCGGCTGGTGAAGGAATATGACGCCTACGAAGTCTTCCCCGGAGCGCATGTGAAGGGCGAGTTCACGCTCGGCGAGAATATCGGCGACCTCGCCGGGATCCAGGCCGCCTATGATGCCTATCACGCGTCGCTGAACGGGCAGGAGCCGCCGGTGATCGACGGCATGACGGCCGACCAGCGCTTCTATCTCGGCTGGGCCCAGGTGTGGCGCCGCAACTATCGCGAGCCCAACCTGCGCGCCCGTCTCCTGACCGATCCGCACGCCCCGTCGGCGCAGCGGTCGTGGATCGTGCGCAATTTCGATCCGTGGTATCCGGCGTTCAACGTGCAGCCGGGTCAGAAGCTCTACCTCGCACCGGCGGATCGAGTCCGCATCTGGTGATGCTGCAGCAGGAGCTGCCCCGCATCGATTCGAGCCCGCTCGAGGCGTGGAGCCGGTGGCTGATGCCGGCCCTGATCGGCGCCGCCGGCCTGACCGTGGCGATCCCGCTGGCCCTGGCGGGGCAGCTCGCCCTCGCCGGAATTGCCGCGGCCGCGGGGCTGGCCGGCGGCGCCATCGCCTTGGTGCGCGGTTCGCGCGGCCGCCCGTTCGACGAGCCGATCGTGGCCGGCCCGGACTATGCGCTGGTCGGCTCTGCGCTGGGGCTGTGCAAGGAGGCGGCGGCGCTGACATCCGATGACGGTACGCTGCTGATCGCCAACGCCGCTTATCGCGACCGCTTCGGCGGGGCGCAGCCGCCGCTCCAGCTCGGCGTCGACGAGGAGTCGGCGCATGGTCTCGAGCTTGCCCGGACCATGGGGTGGCGCGACGGCGCCGGCTGCGTTGCTCGGGTGAAAACCGCGCGCGGCCCTGCCGCCGTCGAGGTTGAACGGGTCGGCGTCCATGGCGATCTGTTGCTGTGGCGCTTTCCCCAGCCGCCGCCGCTCGACTCCGTCGCGGTGGCCGCAAAGTGGCTGTCGGGCTCGACCGGAGAACGGCTGTCGGCGGCCGGCGTGCTCGCCGTGCTGGTGTCGGAGGAGGGGACTCTGATCGCCGCCAATCGCCTGTTTTGCGAGCGCGCGCTGGACGGCGACGGCGACGGCTCCGGCGAGCGGTTCGCGCGCCTGGTCGAGCTTGGCGACGACGGCCAGGTGCGGCTGACGGCCGAAGGCGAATCGGCGCGGCCGATGCGCCTCGTCCACGTGCCGGTCGATCCCAAGAAGGGCGGCAATGGCGGCACCTTCCTGCTGTTCGACCGCGGCGAGGCCGGCGGCCCAGCGGACTCCGGCCAGCTCCAGGCCCTGCTCGACGTGCTTCCGATCGGCCTCGCCCTCGTCGACCGCGACGGGCGCTTCCTGACGATGAACGAGGCGTTCCGCGCCGCGGCCGGGGTGCGCGGCGCGGCGCTGCCGGTCTATCCCGGCGACCTCGTCGTCAAGGAGGACAAGGGACCGGTCGCGGACGCCGTCCGGCGCAATGCCCGGGGACCGGCGATGTCCGGCGACCTCGCGGTCCGCCTTGCTCGCCAGCCGGCGGAGCCGGTCGCATTGACCATCGCCGGGCTGCGCGGGCTGGGCGAGGCCGCGGTCCTGCTGCTGCTCAAGGACAATAGCGAGGAAGCCAAGCTCAAGCGGCAGGTCGCGCAGGCGACCAAGATGCAGGTCGTCGGCCAGCTCGCCGGCGGCGTGGCGCACGACTTCAACAACATCCTGACCGCGATCATCGGCCATTGCGACCTGATGCTGATGCGGCACACGCCCGGGGACAGCGACTATGACGATATCCAGCAGATCAAGTCGAATTCGAACCGCGCTGCTGGCCTTACTCGACAGCTGCTTGCCTTCTCGCGCCAACAAACCCTGCGCCCGCAGGTGCTCCAGCTTCCCGACGTTGTGTCGGAGGTGTCCCATCTGCTGAAGCGCCTGCTCGGCGAGAACGTCGAGCTGGTGGTCAAGCACGGCCGCAGCCTGGGGCCGGTCCGCGCCGACCCGGGCCAGCTCGAGCAGGTCATCGTCAATCTCGCGGTCAATGCCCGCGACGCCATGGCGGACCGGGGCGGCGGGACACTGACGATCCAGACCTATTCGGTGAAATCGGGCCAGGTCGCCGAGCTCGGCTCCGATATCCTGCCGGTCGCCGACTACAGTGCGCTGTCGGTCACCGACACCGGCACCGGCATCCCGGCGAGCGTGCTCGGCAAGATTTTCGAGCCGTTCTTCACCACCAAGGAGATCGGCAAGGGGACTGGCCTCGGCCTGTCGACCGTGTACGGCATCGTCAAGCAATCGGGCGGCTTCATCTTCGCCGATTCCAAGGTCGGGGAGGGGACCCGGTTCGTTATCTATCTGCCGGTTCACCGCGAAGACGCGGCGGCGGCGAAGACGCGCAAATCGGGCAAGTCCAAGCAGGACGAATTGTGGGGCAGCGGCACCGTCCTCTTGGTAGAGGACGAGCCGATGGTTCGCGCCGTCGCCGAGCGCGCGTTGACCCGGCACGGCTACGCGGTGATCACTGCCGACAATGGCGAGGAGGCGCTCGAGGTGATCGCCCGGGGCGAACCGATCGATCTTCTGGTCAGCGACGTGGTGATGCCGGGGATGGACGGGCCGGCGATGGTCGCCGAAGCGCGCAAGCAGCGGCCTGAGCTCAAAGTCCTGTTCATGTCCGGCTATGCCGAGGAGCAACTGCGCGACTCCCTCGGCGTCGACAATGCCCATTTCCTGCCCAAGCCCTTCTCCGTCCAGGACCTGGCTGAGGCAGCCAAGCGCGCGCTGGCCGCGAAATAGGGTCTTGCCCTCAACCGCTTGGCGGCTATGCCCGTGGTCGCGATGACTGCCCCGCGTTCCATCCTGATTGTCGAAGACGAGCCGCTGATCGCGATGATGCTCGAGGATTTCCTGGAAACTCTGGGTTACACCGTTGCCGCGACTTGCGACACGGTCGAATGCGCGCTCGACAAGACCAACCAGGGCGGGTTCGACCTCGCCATCCTCGACGTAAACCTCAAGGGCGAGAATGTGTGGCCGGTCGCTTCGGCGCTGCGCCGGCGCAACGTGCCGTTCGTCATCGCGACCGGCGGCCACGTCGACCCGCCGCCGCCGGAGTTTAGCGATGCGCCGGTGATCGAGAAGCCGTACACGGTCGATCGGGTCACCCCGGCGATCGACGCCGCGCTTGCAGTTTAGGCGGGTCGGCCGGGGGCTGCTCGGTGGAGCTGCCGCTCTCTATGCCGCGATCGTCCTCGTGATGTTCATGCTGCAAACCGAGCTGCTGTTCCCGCGTGGCGCGGTCGGGCCTGCCGGACCGCTGCCACCGGGGACCGAGCAGTTGCAGATGCGCGGTGCGGACGGCGACGTCCTGCGAGGCGTCCACATTGCCCCGCGCGAGCCGGGCGACGAACGCCTGCTGGTGATCGGCTTCGGTGGCAATGCGTGGAATGCGGCGAATGCGGCGACGCTGCTGCACGAAACCTATCCCCGGGCCGACGTCGTCGCCTTCCATTATCGCGGCTACGCGCCGTCGACGGGCTCGCCGTCGGGACGGGCGCTGATGGCCGACGCGCCGCTGATCTACGACCTCGCGGTGGCCAGGATCCGGCCTGCCCGAACGATCGCCGTCGGCTTCAGCATCGGCAGCGCGGTCGCCGCGGTCCTGGCGGGCGAGCGGCCGGTCGACGGGGTGATCCTGGTAACGCCGTTCGATTCGCTGAAGTCGGTCGCCGCGGCGTGGTACCCGTGGCTGCCGGTCCGGGCGCTGTTCCGGCACGAAATCGATGCCGCGGGCGCGCTCGAGCGGAGCGACGCCCGGGTTGCGATCATTTCCGCCGAGCACGACGAGGTCGTCCCGACCGCCCGTACCGAAGCGCTCAAGCGGCGCGTCCCGCATCTCGTGTTCGACCGCTCGATCGCCGGCGCGCGCCACAACGACCCCTACTGGCGGCCCGAGTTCGGCCGGCTGATGAACGAGGCGCTGGCCGCCGTGCGCGGCTAGCACGAAGTGGCGTTTACCCAATTCCGACCGATCCTGGGACAGGTCGCGGCGACCGGCTCGGCGGGTCTTGCGGGGCCCTTGCGTCCCATCCATATTGTTGAGAACAAACGACCTATCGCAAACGGGCCGGCGTTAACGCTCCGGCAGAGTTGATTGTGCGATAAAGCGGGCTAGCATGGCCCATTGGAAACGGCCGAACGCGGCTGCGTTGTAAGGAACCGAATGACCAAGCTTTCAGGCGGCGACGGCAAGAGCACCCTCTACTGCTCGTTCTGCGGCAAGTCGCAGCACGAGGTCCGCAAGCTCATCGCCGGGCCGACCGTGTTCATCTGCGATGAATGCGTCGAGCTGTGCAACGACATCATCCGCGAGGAATCGAAGTCGGCGCTGGTCAAGACCCGCGACGGAGTCCCGACCCCGGCCGAAATCTGCAAGGTGCTCGACGATTATGTGATCGGCCAGGACCGCGCCAAGCGCGTGCTGTCGGTCGCCGTCCACAACCATTACAAGCGGCTGGCCCACGGTTCGAAGGCCGGCAACGAAGTCGAGCTCGCCAAGTCGAACATCCTGCTGATCGGCCCGACCGGCTGCGGCAAGACCCTGCTCGCCCAAACGCTCGCGCGGATCCTCGACGTGCCGTTCACGATGGCCGACGCGACCACGCTGACCGAGGCCGGCTACGTCGGCGAAGATGTCGAGAACATCATCCTCAAGCTGCTGCAGGCGTCCGACTACAATGTTGAGAAGGCGCAGCGGGGCATCGTCTACATCGACGAAATCGATAAAATCAGCCGCAAATCCGACAATCCGTCGATCACTCGCGACGTTTCCGGCGAGGGTGTTCAGCAGGCGCTGCTCAAGCTGATGGAGGGCACGACCGCCAGCGTTCCGCCGCAGGGCGGCCGCAAGCACCCGCAGCAGGAGTTCCTGCAGGTCGACACGACCAACATCCTGTTCATCTGCGGCGGCGCCTTCGCGGGCCTCGAGAAGATCATCGCCGACCGCCTCCAGGGCAAGTCGATCGGCTTCGGCGCCCATGTCGCGGCGCCGGACGAGCGCAAGACCGGCGAGGTGCTGCGCAATTGCGAGCCCGAGGACTTGCTGAAGTTCGGCCTGATCCCCGAATTCATCGGCCGACTGCCGGTCATCGCGACGCTGATGGACCTCGACGAAGAGGCCCTGGTCAAGATCCTGGTCGAGCCGAAGAACGCCTTGGTCAAGCAATATGCCAAGCTGTTCGACATGGAGAATGTCGAGCTCGAGTTCACCGACGACGCGCTGCACACGGTCGCCAAGAAGGCGATCGAGCGCAAGACGGGCGCCCGCGGCCTGCGTTCGATCCTCGAGGGCATCTTGCTCGACACGATGTTCGACCTGCCGTCGATGGACGGGGTCGACGAGGTCCATATCGACAAGGACGTCGCCGAGGGCCGCAAGGAACCGGTCCGGGTCTACGCCAAGAAGGATAAGGCGGGCGACGCCGCGTGACGGGCGCCGCCGCCCGATCGGGGCGGCTCATTTCCTGGACGCGGCCGCTCAGCTGGCTCCCACGAGCGCTGCTGGAACCGGCGAATCCGTTCAAAGCGATTGTCGTCGGTTGGGCTTTCGCCTTCCCGGCGAGCATCCTGTTCGCCGCCATCATTCACTGGATTGCGCCCGGCGCGCGTCAGCCTGAGTTCCCGCCGCATACCGACCCGGTGATCCTGATCGGGGCCGTCGTGTTTCTCTCGCCGATCGCCGAATCGCTGATCATGGGCGCGGTGTTGCTGATCCTGCTGCGCTTCATGACGCCGACGTGGGCCGTGATCGTCAGCGCGATCGGCTGGGGCATCGCTCATTCCACCATGGTGCCGATCTGGGGGCTGGTGATCTGGTGGCCGTTCCTGATCTTCTCGACCTTGTTCGTGGCGTGGCGCGAGCGGTCGTTGTGGCTCGCCTTCGGCATGCCGATGATCGTTCACGGCCTGCAGAATTTGCCGCCGACGCTGCTCCTCGTCGCCGGAAAGCCCTGATTCAGCGCAAGCGCGGGATCAGCGCCGGAGTCGCCTGCGCGTAGTCGCGAAATTCCGGCCCGAACTGGCTCTCGAGCAGCCGGTCCTCGAGCCGGGTCCGGATCGCCGTGCCGGCCAGGAACAAGGGCAAAGCGAAGGCCAGCTGCAGCCAGTGGCCGAACGCGACCGCGAGCCCGAGCAGGAACAGCAGCATGCCAAGATAGATCGGATGCCGCACCCGGGCGTAGGGACCCTCGCGGACCAGCTGGTGATCGGATCGCGTGCGCGCCTCGAAGCTCCAATTCTTGCCGAGTGCATTCGCGCTCGCCACGAACAGATACACCGCCCCGCCCATGAGGAGCAGGACCGCCGCCGCTCCGGCGAGGGCGGCCGGACTGAACAGAGGAAGCTCGGGGCGCACGCGGCCGAATCCGACAAAGAAAAAGCTGACTGACTGGACGATGATGCCGATCCGCGACCCTCCCTCGCGACGAGCACCGCTTTCCGGCGTTCGTCTCATCAGCGCCCGAATGAGGGCGATGAAGAAGAGGATGCCAATCCCGCTGAACAGCCAAAACTGCAGCCAGCCGATGCGGACCGCGAAAGAGCTCACGATCGGCTCATAGCGGAGCTCGAATCGTTACGCCAACCGCACGGCCCTAGCGCTGGACGGCGGCGACCATGCGTGAACGGAAGCGCTCCATCAGCGCCGCGTCACGGCCATAAGGGTCGGCGAGGAAGGTCACGCCCGCGGGCGTCGCCTGGACCGTCAAATAGGTCATGTACACCGGCACGGGGGTCGGAAGGTTGACCTCTTCCTCGACCTTGGGATTTCGCCCGGTCGGAACGCTGCCGTCGAACAGCCAGCGCGCGAAGCGCTTGTAATCCTCGACCCGCACGCAGCCGTTGCTGATCCACAATTCGTTCTTGGTGAAATGCTCCTTCTCCGGCGAATCGTGGAGGTAGATGCCGAAATAGTTGGGCAGCATGAACTTCATCATGCCCATGGAATTGGCCGGGCTGGGCAGGCGCCGGAGGCGGACCTCCTTGCGGCCGTCGACCACCGCCTGCCAGTCGACCTGGCTCGGGTCGAGCAACTGGGCATTGTCGGAATAGTCCGACATCACTTCATATTCGCGCTCCGTCAGATAGCTCGCGCCCTGGGCCGCGACGCGCGGGGCGATCAGGTTGCGGACCAGCTCGGGCGGGACGTTCCAATAGGGATTGACGCTCGCATATTTGATGTAGGCCGCCATCATCGGCGTAGCGGTCTCGGCCTTGCCAACGACGACCTTCATCTCGTCGACTTTGCGGCCGTTCTCCCACAGCGACAGGCGGGCCCCGCCGGCGTCGACCACGGCATATTTGCGCTGGTCCTCGGGCGCGGGCAGGCGGCGCGCGCGCTCCATGTTGATGATGATCAGCTGCTCATAATATTCGGGGCCGCGGTTCAGCGCGTCGAGCGTCCCGGCGCCGGCGATGCCGTCGGCCTTGAGCCCGTGCGCGGCCTGGAACTCCTTGACCGCGGCGGCGAGCGCGGAATCGTAGCTGCCGCCCTCCGGCAGCCCGAGCCGGACCCGCAGCGCGGTCACTCGCGGGTCGGTCGAACCGGGCTTCAGAGTCGCTCCCGCCGGCACCGGAATCTCGGGCAGGTTGCCCCAGCGCTGGCGGTATTTGACCAGCCCGCGGCGGAGGTCGGTGTAGATCGGGTTCATCGACACGAACATGTCGAGCGGAGCGCCGCTCCAGTCGTCCAGCGAGATGTCGTGGACCGCCGCACCGCTGGCCTGGATCGCGCGCGGGACGAGCTCCTCGTCGATGTAGATCATGTCGACGCCCTGCTCGATCGCCGGCGGCAGGTCGATCGGCTCGAGCGCCGGCCCGCGTTTGGTTGTGCTGGTCTGTTGCTGCTGGCCCCAGGGCTGCGGGGCGGGGCCGGGGGGCGGCGGCATCCACGGTTCGGCGCGGGGCGCCGGGTAAGCGGGAACGGGATAGGGCGTGGGATACGGCTGTCCGTACTGCGCAGCGGCCAGTCCGGGCAGGGCGAGCGCGCAAAGCGCGAGGAGGGAATAGCGAATGTTCACGAGCGTTTAGATAGTGGATGAAGCTGAACGGTTACAGAATCCCTCGTTCAGCCCAACGTGAGTCATTCACCCTCCAGCGGGAGCGTGTCGCGCTTGGCGGTCGGGGCGTGAAGCGCCTCGGCGGCTTTTTCGACCTCTTCGTCGGTCGGCGGGTCGGGGAGCCGATCCTCGCCCGGCGCCAGCGCGTCGTCGGGGATGCCCGGCCCGGTGCCGGCGATCGTGTCGTTGAGCGGCTCAGCATTGGGTCCGGTACTGATCTTTTCGCGATCCTCCGCCATGGTTGCCTCCGTCACCGAAACACTCGCTGTTCAAGCGCTTCGCCGTTGACGAAGGTTCCGCGCCTCAGGCCCGCAAACAGGACACGTCGTACAGGGCTCGGGCCGATCGCTGGGGCTGAGCATTCGGCTCGTTCGCGTTGATTTCGAGCTGCAGCCAGCCCGACGCGCGCCTCGGCCACCTTGCACTCTGATGGAGGTCGGGAAGGTCGACCCGGCGCTGCCAGGCAACGCTGCGCTCGGCGCCCGCGGCCAGGTCGAACGGATAGGACGGCGAAGCGTAGTTGCCGCTGCCGACCAGCCGATAGGTCCCCTTAAGGAATCGGTGTGCATGAATCTTGCCCTGGAAGATGACGGTCGCCGGGCAGGCGTGGCTCAACGGCGAGTTGGTGGCGCGCAGGTCCAGTGTCGCAGCCCGCGCTTCGGATGCCGGCCGGCCCTCCCTCGGCGGCGGTCCCTTGGTCACGACATAGCCGGTCGGCATGCAGCGGACGTAGACTGGCAGCCGCCCTTGCCAACCGGTCGGGAACTTCGGCGGTTCGCCGAACACGGTCCGCCGCTTGCGCTCGGTCAGTTGGCATGCCGGCGTAATCGAAGCTGGGACGGCGTTATCGACCTTAATCCAGAAGCCGTTCGAAAGCAGCGCACCAGGCGGCTTTCCTTGCCTCGTATAATCCTCGACGACCGCATTGCAGCGATGGACCGGGTTCAGGGTAGCTGGCGCCTGCAACTCGTCCTGCGGGACGCTGGCGATGACATAGAAGGGGGCCCCTTCGGCGTAGATGGGCTTGCCGCCGCCGCCGCGGTCGGCCGAGCGGTATGCGGTGGACCGGCCGACCCGGATTTCCGGATTGCCCTTCCCCTCATGGGACCAGTCGCCCATGCATTCGAACGTTGCGCGGAGTCTGAAGTTCGCGCTCTTGTCGCGATAGCCGACGCGGCTGTAGCGGAGCCGGTCGTCGGAGAAGACGAAGATGGTCGGCGCCACCTCGCTGCCGCCGATCGGCTCCTCGTAGGAATAGCCGTTCACCGATCGCGGCTGGGTCCCGAAGGCAAGTCGCAGGGAGTTGCCGACGCCCATCTCGCGAGCGAGTCCCGCAGCTCCAAGCCCAGTCAGCGCGGCAATCAATAAAAAGCGGCTGCGTCGCGGCATCGGATCCCCCTTTCCCTGTCAGGGGTCCGGACCGGCCAACCCGTCAGTCGTCGATCCGGGCAACGGCCGTTTACAACCAATCGCAAGATCGGGCTAGTTTCCGCAGCCTTTGTTGCGCCGGGGTGCACCGCCGCCCATATATTGCTCCATGACTCGCTTTCTCCCCATCCTGCCGCTTCGCGACATCGTCGTTTTCCCGCACCGCATCGTCCCCCTGTTCGTCGGGCGCGAGAAATCGGTCGCGGCGCTCGAAGCGGCGATGGCCGACAATCGCGAGCTGTTCCTCGTCGCCCAGCTCGACCCGGGCGAGGACGACCCCGATCGCGACGCGCTCTACGACCTCGGCGTGATCGCCACTGCGATGCAGCTCTTGAAGCTGCCCGACGGAACGGTGCGGGTCCTGGTCGAGGGCGCGAAGCGGGCCAGACTGCTCAACCTCGTCCCGCGCGACGGCTACCTTTCCGCCGAAGTCGAGGAGATCGCCGAGGATCCGGGCGATGCGACCGAGGCCCAGGCGCTGATGCGCTCGGTGATCGATCAGTTCGAAAATTACGCCAAGCTCAACAAGCGGCTGCCGCCCGAGACCGGGATTCAGCTGGCCGAGATCGAGGACCCGTCGGCGCTGGCCGATGCCATCGCCTCGAACCTGTCGATCAAGGTGGCCGACAAGCAGGCGCTCCTGGGCGAGCTCAATGCCTCGCGCAGGTTGGAGATGGTGTTCGCCTTCATGGAGGGCGAGCTCGGCGTGCTCCAGGTCGAGAAGAAGATCCGCAGCCGCGTCAAGCGGCAGATGGAGAAGACGCAGCGCGAATATTATCTCAACGAGCAATTGAAGGCGATCCAGCGCGAGCTCGGCAACGAGAGCGAGGAGGGCGGCGACGAGCTGCTCGAGCTGGCCGAGAAGATTCGCAAGACCCGGCTGTCGAAGGAGGCCAAGACCCGCGCCAACGCCGAGCTCAAAAAGCTCCGGGCGATGGCGCCGATGTCGGCCGAGGCGACCGTTGCGCGCAACTATCTCGACGTCCTGCTTGGCCTGCCGTGGGGTAAGAAGTCCAAGCTGAAGAAGGACATCGCCGAGGCGCAGCGAGTGCTCGACGAGGACCATTACGGGCTCGAGAAGGTCAAGGACCGGATCGTCGAATATCTCGCCGTTCAGGCCCGCACCAACAAGCTCAAGGGTCCGATCCTGTGCCTGGTCGGGCCGCCCGGCGTCGGCAAGACCTCGCTCGGCCGCTCGATCGCCCGCGCCACGGGCCGCGAGTTCGTCCGCCAGTCCCTGGGCGGAGTGCGCGACGAGGCCGAGATCCGCGGCCACCGCCGGACCTACATCGGCTCGCTTCCCGGCAAGATCATCTCGAACATCAAGAAAGCGGGGACGTCCAACCCCTTGTTCCTGCTCGACGAGATCGACAAGCTCGGCCAGGATTTCCGCGGTGATCCGTCCTCGGCCCTCCTGGAGGTGCTCGACCCGGAGCAAAACAACCGCTTCCAGGATCACTATCTCGAGCTCGATTACGACCTGTCGGACGTGATGTTCGTGACCACCGCGAACTCGCTCGACATGCCGCAGCCCCTGATGGACCGGATGGAGATCATCCGGCTCGAGGGCTACACCGAGGATGAGAAGGTCGAGATCGCCAAACGCCACCTGATCCCGAAGCAGATGGAGGCCCACGGCCTCAAGCCCGAGGAGCTGGTGTTCACCGACGAGGCGCTGCGCAAGATGATCCAGCATTACACCCGCGAAGCGGGCGTGCGGACGCTCGAGCGCGAGCTGGCCAAGGTCGCGCGCAAGTCGCTGCGGCAGATCCTCGAGAACAAGATCGAGCGGGTCGAGCTGACGCCCGACAATCTCGGCGAGTTCCTCGGCGTCCGGAAGTTCCGCTACGGGATCGGCGAGGAAGAGGACCAGATCGGCGCCGTCACCGGCCTCGCCTGGACCGAGGTCGGCGGCGAGCTGCTGACGATCGAGGCGGTCACCGTCCCCGGCAAGGGCCAGATCAAGACCACCGGCAAGCTCGGCGAGGTGATGCAGGAGTCGATCCAGGCGGCGATGAGCTTCGTCAAGGCGCGGGCCCCGGCGTTTGGCGTCAAGCCGTCGATCTTCGCGCGCAAGGACATCCACGTCCACCTGCCCTAAGGCGCGGTGCCCAAGGACGGCCCGTCGGCCGGAATCGGCATGGTCACGGCGATGATCTCGACCCTGTCGGGCATCGCGGTGCGGCGCGACATCGCCATGACCGGCGAGGTCACGCTGCGCGGCCGCGTGCTGCCGATCGGGGGCTTGAAGGAGAAATTGCTGGCCGCGTTGCGCGGCGGGATCCGGACCGTGCTGATCCCGGCCGAGAACGAGAAGGACCTCGCGGAGATTCCGGCGACGGTGAAGGAGCAGCTCGAAATCATCCCCGTCCAGCATGTCGACGAGGTGCTGTCGCGGGCGCTGATCGAGCCGCTCCAGGCGATCGAGTGGACCGACGACGACGAGCATGCGGCGGAACCGCCGGTTCACCCGGCGAGTCCCGAATCGGGCGCCGTCATCCGTCATTGAGCGCTGGACTCACGGGGGGAGTCTTGCGTTAAGGTCGATCCCTTCGCGCGCCCGAGTCTCGGCGCCCTTGCGAGGGAGGTCGGCCCATGAACAAGCAGGAATTGATCGGGCATGTCGCCGACCGCGCGGGGCTTAGCCGCAATGATGCGATGCGCGCCGTCGAAACCATGCTCGAAGTGATCACGTCGACGCTCAAGCGCGGCGACGAGGTGCGGCTGGTTGGTTTCGGCAATTTCTCGGTGACCCGGCGCAAGGCCTCGACCGGGCGCAATCCGCGGACCGGCGAGCCGATGCAGATCAAGGCGACGTCGCAGCCCAAGTTCCGTCCGGGCAAGGTGTTGAAGGACGCGGTTCAGTAAGCTGGACAGCGCGGCCGCGCTCACTATATCCGCCGCTTTCCGCAAATCGGCGGGCGCGTAGCTCAGTGGTAGAGCACACCCTTCACACGGGTGGGGTCGTAGGTTCAAACCCTACCGCGCCCACCAGCCTAAGCCGCTGCGCGGCTACGGCTGGCGCGCCAGTGGATCTCACAGAGTGCGGGCGATGGTGAAGAACGCCCGGGCGGTGCTGCTGCCGTGGCTGCGCGCGAGCGGCAGGCCGACTTCGCCCGACAGGACGAAGCCGGCGAGGCCGACGCGGGCGCCGACGCCGGTTCCGGCGAGCCATTCCTTCTTCGGCAGCTCCGGCGCTGAATGCCGGCGGAAGGTGCCGCCGCCGTCGGCATAGGCGAACAACTCCGGCTTTTTCAGCGGGCCCTTGCCGTCGCCCAGCCGGTAGGCGAGTTCGACCATCCCACCGATGCCGTGATCGCCGGTGATCGCATTGAAATCGAACGCGCGGCCGATCTGGCTGCCGCCGAGGGCGAATTCCTCGTAGGACAGGAGGGGCCGGGTCGAGTATTGGCCGGCGAGGGTGCCCTGGAGCCGGATGCGGTCGGACAGCGCTTCGGCGGCGCGCAGCACGAAGGCGCCCTTCCAGAAGCGGCCGCCGGCTTCCGGACGCGAGGCCAGCGGGTCGCCGGCCCTGGTCATGCCGTCGAAGCCGAGGCCGCGCGACAGCGTGAACTCGCCGCGCACCCGGGTCCGCGTCTCCGTCGACAGCTCAAGCCCGAGGCGCGCGACGCGCAGGCGGTCGCGCAGGCGCGGCACGCCATGTTCGTCGGCGGCGCTGCGCCAATCGTTGAGCGAGGCCTTCGCGACCATGGTGAACGACCGGGCGCGAAGCAGCGGATAGCTGAGCTGGGCCGATAGGTTTCGTGAGTCGCTCTGAATTGTCTCGTCGGCGCGCAGGTTCTGGTCGCCCTTGGACGCGGCGAGGGTCAGGCGCAGCCCGTTGTGGCCGATCGGGGCGCTGGCGAGGGCCTGGCCGTAAAGATAGCGCGAGCCGTGACCGGGCATGCCGAACAGGTCGAAGCGCAATTCATCGCCGCCGACCGCCAGCGAGGTCAAGGAAGCCGAGGTGTAGAAGCGGATCCGGCCGATACTCTCGTTCCCGCGATTGTCCATATAAGTGAACAGTTTAACGGGTTTGCGAACGACCTTGATCTTGAGCCCGTAGAGGCCCGGGTCGGAGTCGGACCGGGTCAGTGAGACGTCGGTCACGCTGATCCCGGGAAGGTCGCGGATCAGCCCGACGACGCGCTCGAGCGTCGCGGCCTTGAGCGGCGCGTCCTCAAGCAGCGGCCCGGCGAAGGCTTCGACCGCGGGGCGGCCTGAGCCGGCGCCGTCGACGGTGACCCGGCCGATCCGGCCCTCGGTGACGTCGAGGCTGACGATTCCGGCCTCGACGTTCTGGGCAGGGATCGACGCGTAGGACAGCAAATAGCCGCTGTCGCGATAGCGCCGGGTGATCCGGGCGGCCAGTTCGCCGAGTTTCGCCCCGTCGATCTCGCGCGCCAGCATCGGTTCGAAATATTGGCTAAGCTCATCCCGGCTGATGGCCCTGGCGCCCTGGATGTTTACCGCTCCGAGCGTGAAGCGCTTCGGAGTCTTGACGCGCGCCGGTTTGGCTCGCCGCGGCGCACTGATCGCCGGGTTCGACGGAGCCTGGGCCTCGGGTTCCGGGATGGTCCGCTCGAGCGCGGCGGGTTCATTTTGCGCGACAGCAGGAGCGGCCGCCAGAGCGAGGACGCTAAGGCAGGCTAGGGACGCGGTCCGGATCGTACGCGAAGAGTTGCCCCACATTGCTGACGCTCACATCACGGCCAAATGCGGAGCCCTTATCGGGGAAAAAGTTTAAGAAATTCCGAGCAGTTGAACGATCACGGTAAACTTTCGCTAACCACGAACGCTCACTTCCGGTTAGCCGAGGCCCGGTAAATCCCGCTTAATTACACAGTGGGGTGATCGTCATGCGCAGGCTCATCTTGATCGTCATTGCGGCGTTTGCCGGTCTCGGCTCGCCGGCATTTGCCAAGGAGGCTGGATCGGCGGCGTGGGTCGTCAGCCAGCTGAGCGGCGATGCGCGCGTCGTGCATCGCGGGCTTCAGCCGGTGGCGCTGACGACGGCTGCGCGGCTCGAGCCGGGCGACCGGGTGGTCACCGGCCTGACCGGCCGGGCGACGCTGACCCGCGGCGCCGACTATATCATCCTTGCGCCGCGCAGCGATCTCCAGCTTCCGGCCACGCCTGAGCCGGCCGGGTTCACGCGCGTGATCCAGAATCTCGGGACCATGCTGTTCAAGGTGAGGCATACCGGAATTCCCCACTTCGCGGTCGACACGCCGATGCTCGCCGCGGTGGTCAAAGGCACGACCTTCACGGTCGTCGTCGGCCCGGATCGCAGCGCGGTCCAGGTGATCCAGGGCAAGGTCCAGGTTACCGCGGCCGACGGCGGCATGAGCCGCCTCGTTGAAGGCGGGAAGACGGTGTTCATCGACCGGCTCGAGCCCAAGCGCCTGATCGACGCCGACCAGCGTTCGCCCGGTGCCGGCACCGCGTCCACGACGAGCGCGCTAAAGGTGACGGGCTCGGCAACGCCGACCGTGGCTTCGATCGCGAGCCTGACCGACGGGCTAGTCCACTCCGCAACGACGAGCACGACCAGCCCGACCGCGACGCCGACGCCGACGGTTCCGGATCCGGTGGTCAAGGCCAATCAGCCGGTCGTGGCCGTCGTCGACGCAACGCCGCCGCCGGCCACGGACACGGTCACCAACGTCGTCGACACGACCGTCCCGGGCGTGACGGTCCCCGCCACGGACGTGGTCGGCGGCGTTACCGATGCGGTTGGCGGCGTCACCGACGTGGTCGGAGGCGTGGTCGACACGACCGTGCCGGGCGTGACCGACACGGTCACCGACGTGGTTGGTGGCGTGACCGACGTGGTCGGAGGCGTGGTCGACACGACCGTACCGGGCGTGACCGACACGGTCACCGATGTGGTCGGCGGGGTGACCGACACAGTGACGGATGTCGCCGGCGGCGTGACCGACGTCATCGACACCACCGTTCCCGGTGTCGTCGACACGGTGACCGATGTCGCGGGCGGCGTGACCGACACCGCGACCGACTTGCTCGACGGCGTTCTCGGCGGCAGCAACAGCGGGTCGGGCAGCAGCAACAGCGGTCCGGGCAGCGACAACAGCGGATCGTCGAGCAGCGGCTCGGGAAGCAGCGGCAGCTCCGGTTCGGACGGCGGCCTGCTCGGCGGCATCCTCGGCGGGCTGCTGCCGCACTAAGCGCTGCGCCGACCGATGACCTTGCACCGTGATTGGAGCCGCCGCCTCAGCTTCGCGCTCGCCACTCTGGTCGCGCTGTCGGCGGCGCTCCTCTCCGGTGCGGGGCTGTTCGGGCCGGTCGAGGATGCGCTGACCGCCAGGCGGGCCGAGCTGCTCTCGCGCCCGCCGACCGGCGAGGTCGCGATCGTCGAGGTCGATGCGCGCAGCCTCGCCCGACTCCGAACCTGGCCGTGGCCGCGCAGCTACCATGCGCGGACGGTGCGCGAGCTGACCAAAGCGGGGGCGTCGCTAATCGCGTTCGACATCGACTTCAGCGCCCGATCTGACGGCGGCGACGCAGCGCTCGCGGCGGCGATTCGCGAGGCGCCGCACGTCGTCCTGCCGACGTTCGAGCAAAAGGCGTCGGATCGCGCCGCGGACCGGCAAGTGATCGCGAGCCGCCCCGACGCCGCGTTTCGCGACGCCTGGGTCGGGGACGTGAACATCTTTCCGGGCGCCGACGGCATGGTCCGCGACTATCCCGCGGCGACCTTCATCGACGGCCAGGTGCAGCCGTCGATCGCCGCGCTTGTCGCTGAGAAGAGCGGCCTCGGCGACCGCCGCTTCGAGCCCGACTGGGCGATCGATGCCCGGCGGATCCCGCGCTACTCGTTCGTCGACGTGATGGAGGGCCGGGTCGATCCGGCCAGGCTGCGCGGCAAGCGGGTGCTGATCGGAGCGACGGCCATCGAGCTCGGCGATCGCTACCCGGTGCCGCGCTACGGCGTGGTTCCCGGGGTGGTGATCCAGGCGGTGGCCGCCGAATCCTTGCTCCAGGACCGTCCGATCCAGCCCAGCGGCTGGGCGGTCACCTTCGCCGGCATCCTGCTGATCGCCCTGCTGCTCGCCGCGCGACCTCTGTCGCGGCCGGTGCGTTACGCGATCGTCCTCGGCGCGGTCGCGGCGGCGGCGCTCGGCCTCCCGCTCGTCGTGCAGCGCCTGTGGCCGGTCGCGCTCGACTCGGCTGCCTGGCTCTACACCGCGTTCGCCAGCGCCGCCGTCCAGGCGGCCGTCGAGGCCCGCCGGCGACTTCGCATGCGTGCCGAGTTCGATGCCGACAGCGGCCTGCCGAACCGGTCGGTCCTGGAAAAGGCGCTCGACGCGCGCCAGGGATCTGGCGACGTGCTGGTCACCGCCGCGATCGAGCGGTTCGAGGCGATCCGCGACGCGGTTGGAATCGCCGCGACCAATGAGATGATCCGCAATGCTGCGGCGCTGATCGGCGCGGCCGTCGGCGGCCCGGTCCATCGCATCGCTCCGGACATGCTGGCGTGGGCGCAGCCGGGGATCAGCGACGCGGAGGTCGTTGCGGCGCTCCGTCAGGTCCAGGCGGAATTTCGCGCGCCAGTCGAGACATCGGCGGGGCCCATCGACGTCACGCTCACTGCGGGCCTCGAGCGCGACTCCGCAGGGCGTGTCGGTGTGCTGCGCATCGAGCATGCCTTGGCCGCGATCGGGACGGCGCGGACGATGGGCAAGTCGCACGACTGGTATCGCGGCGCCAATCCGCTCGCCCGGCGCCAGCTGTCGCTGATGAGCGAATTGCGCCAGGCGATGGAATCGGGTCGGCTGCGCATCGCCTACCAGCCCAAAATGTCGCTCGCGACCGGTCGCATCCAGGACGCGGAAGCGCTGGTGCGGTGGTCCGACGAGTCCGGCCAACCAATCCCGCCAGACGCGTTCATCCCGCTCGCCGAGGAGACCGGGGTGATCCACGAGCTGACTGTGTTCGCGTTGCGCGCCGCTGCGGCCGACCTCGCCGGCTGGGCGCGCGACGGGTTGCCGATGCGGGTCGCGGTCAACGTCTCCGCGCTCGACCTCGCCACGCCCGACTTCACGGCCAAGGTCGAGGCGATCTGCGCCGCGGCCGGGGTTCCGCCAGCGCAGCTGGCGCTCGAGGTGACCGAGAGCGCGCTGCTGCGCTCGCCGACCGAGGCGATCACGACCCTCAATGCGCTGCGGGCCGCCGGCTTCCGCCTGTCGGTCGACGATTATGGCACCGGGCAGTCGACCTTGTCCTACCTCAAGCATTTGCCGGTGCACGAACTGAAGATCGACAAGAGCTTCGTCACCGCCCTGGCCGAGAATGACAGCGACGCGATCCTCGTCCGCTCGACCATCAACCTCGCCCACGAGCTCGGGCTCGAGGTGGTCGCCGAGGGGATCGAGGACGAAGCGACGCTCGCCATGCTGCGCGGGCTCGGCAGCGACTATGCGCAGGGCTATTTCATCAGCAAGGCGGTGGGCCCTGAGGAGCTGCGGTCGCTCGCGGCGAACCAGGCGTCACCGCGTCGAGTCGCCTGACCGGCGCTTATTCGAGGTAGGCGGGCTGGAAGCTCGCGACCCGGCGGATCTCCGCCCAGTCGGTGAACTGGATCTCGCGCCCCGAGCGCTTGATCAGCCCCTGCCGCTCCATGTCGGCGAACACCCGGTTGACGTTGACCGAGGTCTGGCCGGTAATGTCGGCGATCTGCTGCTGGGTGAACGGGTTCACCATCTTGCTCGCCTTGACGTGCATCCGCGCCGCGGTCTCGCACAGCAAATGGGCGACCCGCGCGGTCGAATCGCGCCGCCCGCAATTGACCAGCCATTCGTAGCCGATCGCCTCGTTGCGCTGGATCAGCCGCCAGAAGAAGCGCTGCAGCTCGGGATGGGCGGCGACGATCGGATCGAAGTCCTTGGCTTTGCCGACCATCACCTCGCTCTTGACGATCGCCTGGATGCCGTAGCCGGCGGCACCTTCGCGCGGCAGGATCCCCTCGCCGGGAAAGCGCAAGGCGACGATCTGCCGCCGGCCCGCGCCGTCGGTCTTATATTTGGCGAGGATTCCCGAGCGCACGAACATGACCTCGTCGCGCTGCGCCCCGGCCTCGCGGAACGGCCGCCGCGGATCGACCGGGACCATCTTGCTGGGCATGGCCGAGAGCTTGTCGGCGAGGGACGACTCAAGACCCGCGGCGAGCAATGTCTCGCGCAGCGAAACGCCCGGAGCTGGCGTCCTCGAACGCCGACCCACCATGAACTGCTCTCCCCAGCGCGTAGATGCGCTCACCCCATGCACGGCACAAGCTATTAAACTGCCGTTAGTCGAAAGGTAGTTACCGTAAGTTAGATATCGAGCTCGGCGGCCATCGCGCGGAGCTGCTCGGACGAAAGCGCGACCGCGCTGCCGAGGTGCGGCGCCTTCGGCCAGCCGGCGTCCGGAAACTCCAGGCCACCCCAGTGCCGCGTCTCGGAATAGCGCGGCAGCACATGGAAGTGGGGATTGGGGTCGACCATCATCAGCATCAGATAGTTGATCCTCTCGTAGCGCACGAAGGCGCGCAGCCCCCTCTCGATTGCGGCGACGACCTCGCCCTGCTCGGCGAACGCTTCGGGGGACAGGGCGCCATAAGCGGTCACGTCGCTTTTCGCGGCCAGCACCAGCGAGCCGAGCGTGACCTGGCCGGGGCGAACCAGCACGACCCAATGCTCGAACTCGCGGACCAGGCTGTCGGGATAGCCGAAGGCTTCGATTGTCGGATTCATCTGCCGCACCCTCGCTTGCGTTCGTTGCAGCGCAACCCTAAGTGGCCACCGCGCCGAAGGAAACCGCCGGAGAGGGTGGAGTTCGAAGCGCTGAGGCGATCGTAGCTCAGCTGGTTAGAGCACTGGTTTGTGGTACCAGGGGTCGGGGGTTCAAGTCCCCTCGATCGCCCCATTTTCAATATTTTAGCACCGGAAAATTCGACCAAGATGTCCACGCTTTGGGGCTTGCCCGACTTCGACGCGCATGAGGAAGTCCACTTCGTCACCGACGACAAATGCGGCCTCCGAGCGATCATCGCGGTCCATTCGACCCATCTCGGCCCGGCCGCGGGCGGCGCGCGCCTCTGGCACTACGCCAACGGCGAGCAGGCGCTGACCGACGCGCTGCGGCTGTCGCGCGGGATGAGCTACAAGAACGCCATGGCGGGGCTGCCATTAGGCGGCGGCAAGTCGGTGATCCTGGCCGACGAGGCGCGGACCAAGACCCCCGACCTGCTCCACGCGTTCGGCAAGGCGGTCGACCATATCGGCGGGCGCTACGTCACCGCCGAGGATGTCGGGATGAGCGTCGCCGACATGATCGAGGTGGCGCGCTCGACCAGGTTCGTCGCCGGCCTTCCGGCGGAAGGCCAGGACGTCGGCGGCGATCCGGGGCCGCACACCTCGCTCGGGGTGTTCCTCGGCATCAAGGCGGCGGTCAGGCATGCGCTGGGCAAGGACAGCGTCGCCGGCCTGCACATCGCGCTCCAGGGCGCTGGCTCGGTCGCAACCGGGGTCGCGCTGCACGCTGCCGCGGAGGGCGCCAGGCTGTCGATCGCCGACGTCGACCAGGCCAAGGCGCAGAAACTCGCTGCAGCGGCCAACGGCAGCGTGGTTTCGCCCGACGACATCCTCGGGCTCGAGGCCGACGTGCTGAGCCCGAATGCATTGGGCGCGATCTTTAACCAAACGACGATCGCGGCGCTGAAGGTGCCGGTCGTCGCCGGCGGCGCCAACAACCAACTGGCGACTCCCGAGGACGGCGAGCGGCTGCACGCCCGCGGCATCCTTTATGCGCCCGATTATGTGATCAACGCCGGGGGGATCATCAACGTCTGCACCGAATATCTCGGTGATGGCGACTCGAGCCTGGTGCGCCAGCGGATCGAAGGCATTCCGGTGCGGCTCGATCAGATCTGGGCCGAGAGCAAGGCGTCGGGCCGCAACCCCGCCGCGGTCGCCGACGCCATGGCGCAAAAGCTCATCGGGAGGGCATAAGCGTCATTGCGAGCGCAGCGAAGCAATCCAGCGGCACAGAACTGGATTGCTTCGGCGCTTCGCTCCTCGCAATGACGTGACCGCAATGCACGCGCTCGCCAATCCCGCCCGCTTCCTGCGCTTCGCCCGTCCGGCGACCAATTGGCTGCTGTGGATCGGGTTGGCGTTCGCGGTCGCGGGGATGATCGCCGGGCTGACCCTGACGCCGCCGGACTATCTTCAGAAGGACACGGTGCGGATTCTCTACATCCATGTGCCGGCGGCGTGGCTCGGGATGGGCGGCTGGCTCGGGATTGCCGCGGCCGCGGTGAGCCAGCTGGTATGGCGCCATCCGCTCGCCGCGGTCGCCGGGCGCGCCGCGGCTCCGGCGGGGGCGACGTTCGCCGCCATCTGCCTGCTCACCGGCTCGATCTGGGGCCGGCCGACCTGGGGCACGTGGTGGGAATGGGACGGGCGCTTGACCTCGATGCTCGTGCTGTTCTTCCTCTACCTCGGCTATATCGCCCTGGCCGCGGCGGAGCGCGAGCGGGGCGGCGAGGGGCGGATCACCGCGATTTACGGCCTGGTCGGGGCGATCAACCTGCCGATCATCCATTACTCGGTGCTGTGGTGGCGCACGCTCCACCAGGGGCAGAGCATTTCGATCAGCGGCGGCTCGGCCATCGCCGGCTCGATCCTGTGGCCGCTGCCGCTGACCTTGATCGGCTTCAGCTGCCTGTTCGGGGCGGCCGTGCTGATGCGCATCCGCGCCGAGCTGGCCGAGACCAAGGTCGAGGCGCGGCTGCGGAGGATGAGCCGGTGAGCGCGCCGATGAGCTCCTGGTCGTTCGTCATCGCCGCTTATGCGGTCGCGATCCTGCTAACCGCGACACTGGTGCTGTGGGCTTATCGGTCGATGCGCCGCGCCGAGGCCGCGGCCGACGCGCTGACCCGCAAATGAAGCCTAAGAACCAGCGCCTGGTGCTGGTCGGCGCGGCGCTGGTCGCGGTGCTGGCGGCGGTACTGCTGGCGATGTGGGGCCTGCGCGACCGTGCCTCCTATTTCTACACGCCGGCCGAAGTCGTCGCGGGAAAAGCCGAGGCACTCAAAGCGATCCGCCTTGGCGGAATGGTGGAACGGGGCAGCATCCATCGAGGTGCAGACGGAGTGACGACGAGCTTCGTCGTCACAGACGGTCAAGCCAGAGTTATGGTCGACTATCGAGGCATTACGCCTGACCTCTTCCGTGAGGGAAGCGGGGTGGTCGCAGAGGGGCACGTTCAGCCGCTCGCCACGGCTATAGATGCGAACAGCAGGACTGTCGGACCGATCTTCGTCGCCGACACGATCCTCGCCAAGCATGACGAGCGCTACATGCCGCCCGAGCTCGGCAACCTCGCCGCCGAGCACAAGGCCGGGAAGACGCTGCAGCGATGATCGCCGAGGCCGGCCTTGCCGCTTTGTGGCTCGCGGCCGGGCTCGCGGCGCTTCAGCTCGTGCTGATGATCGGGACGCTGCGCGGCGCGGCCGATGCTGGCCGCGCGATGCGCGTGATCGCTCTGGTCCAGGGCGCCCTGACGCTGGTCGCGTTCGCGATGCTGCTGCTGGTGTTCGCGACCACCGATTTGTCGGTCGCCCTGGTGGTCGAGAACAGCCACAGTGCCAAGCCGTTCCTGTACAAGGTCGCGGGCGCGTGGGGGAACCACGAGGGCTCGATGCTGCTGTGGGTGACGGTGCTGTCGGTCGCCGGCGCATTCCTCGCGTTGTTCTCGCGCCGGACCAACGAACGCACCCTGATCGCCGCGCTCGGCAGCCAGGCGGCACTGGCGCTCGGCTTCTACGCGTTCCTGCTGGTCGCCTCGAACCCGTTCGCGCGGCTCGATCCGCCGGCATTCGAGGGCCGGGGGCTCAACCCGCTGCTGCAGGACCCCGGTTTGGCGTTCCACCCGCCGACGCTCTACTTCGGCTACGTCGGCCTGTCGGTCGCCTTCAGCCTCGCGGTGGGTGCGCTGCTGACCAGGGAGGTCGACTCGAAGCTCGCGCGGGCGATGCGGCCGTGGGTACTGGGCGCGTGGATCTTCCTGACGCTCGGGATCACGGCCGGAAGCTACTGGGCCTATTACGAGCTGGGCTGGGGTGGCTGGTGGTTCTGGGACCCGGTCGAAAACGCCTCGCTGATGCCGTGGCTCGCGGCGACCGCGCTGCTCCACTCGATCAACGTCCTCGCCGCGCGCGGCGCCTTGAAGGCGTGGACCATGATGCTCGCGGTGATCGCTTTCTCGATGTCGATGGTCGGCACCTTCCTGGTGCGCTCGGGCGTGCTGACCTCGGTCCATGCCTTCGCCATCGATCCCGAGCGCGGCACCTTCCTGCTCGGCCTGCTCGCGGTCTACGTCGGCGCGGCCTTCGCCCTGTTCGCGGTGCGCGGCGCCACGTTGAAGGAAGGGGCGCCGTTCGAGCTGGTCAGCCGCGAGACCGGCCTGGTGATCAACAACCTGCT
>DASRAY010000133.1:0-64734 GCA_035637935.1 Sphingomicrobium sp. | reverse complement strand
GCGCCAGGCCGGCGAAAAGGTCGGGTCGGTCGACGAGCTGGTCGGGAAACTGAAGGCATTGGGAGTGGTGCAATGAGCGTCTTGCTGCTGGTCGAGCATGATGGCAGCGCCATTAAAGACGCGACGCTGGCCGCGGTCACGGCGGCGGGGAAGCTCGGCGACGTCCATGCGCTGGTCGCCGGGGCGAACGTCGGCGGCGTGGCCGAGGCCGCGGCGAAGATCGCGGGCGTCGCCAAGGTCCTGGTCGCCGATGCCGTGCATCTCGACCACGACCTCGCCGAGAATGTCGCGCCGGTCGCGGCGAAGCTGATGGACGGCCATGACGCGTTCGTCGCCCCGGCCACGACCTTCGGGAAGAATATCGCGCCGCGAGTCGCCGCACTGATCGACGTGATGCAGGTCAGCGACGTCATCGGAATCGAGGATTCCAACACCTTCGTGCGCCCGATCTACGCCGGCAATGCGATCGCCACGGTCCGCTCGAGCGATGCGAAGAAGGTGATCACGGTGCGCGGCACGGCGTTCGAGAAAGCGGCGCGCGACGGCGGCAGCGGGGCGGTTGAAAGCGTCGATGCCGGCAGCGACGCGGGAACCAGCGGCTTCGTCGGGATCGAGGCGTCGGAGAGTGAGCGGCCGGAGCTGACCAGCGCGCGGGTGATCGTCTCGGGCGGCCGGGCGTTCGGCAGCAGCGACCAGTTCCATGCGCTGCTCGACCCGCTCGCCGACAAACTCGGCGCGGCCGTCGGAGCCTCGCGCGCCGCGGTCGACGCCGGCTATGCGCCGAACGACTACCAGGTCGGCCAGACTGGCAAGATCGTCGCCCCCGAAGTCTATGTCGCGATCGGCATCTCCGGCGCGATCCAGCACCTGGCGGGCATGAAGGATTCGAAGACCATCGTCGCGATCAACAAGGACGAGGAAGCGCCGATCTTCCAGGTCGCCGACATCGGCCTGGTCGGCGACCTGTTCAAGATCGTCCCGGAACTGACCGAGAAGCTCTAGCCGTCGGGCCTTGCGTCACGGTGGGGGCTTGGTAGCCTCGATAACCGGGGGTGGCGCATGCGTAAGTCGATCTGGTTTTTCCTCGCGGGCACTCTGGTCTCGACGGCAGATGCGACACCGCGCGAAGTTCGCCATCTCGCGCCGTCCAGCCCCTGGGTTGTCAATTACGCCGACGACAGCTGCAGTCTCGGACGAGCCTTCGGCGAGGGCGATCAAAAGGTCACCGTGTTCTTCGATCAATATGAGCCCGGCGACACCTTCACCCTGACGTTCCTGGGCAAGCCGGTCGAAGTGACCGAGGCGAATCCGAAGCCGGTCGTCGAATTCGGTCCAAACGAAGATCCGCAAGACGCCACCGGCGTCGGTGCAACCAACAACCATGTCCCGGCGCTCATCCTTCAAGGCACCCAGCGCATCGGCCGGATGACCGAGACGGAGAAAGCGGCCAGGAGGAAGGCTGCCGACGACAGCCAGCCGTTCGAGCTCGCGCCGATCGGAGCGGCGCGGGAGAAAGCGGCGACCTGGCTCCAGCTCGGCAAGGTTCGGCCGTTCGATCTGCTATTCGAGACGGGCCCGCTGGACGCTCCACTTGCGGCTCTTCGGGAATGCTCATGGGACATGGTGAGATCGTGGGGCCTCGACGTCCAGCAGCAGAAGAGCCTCTCGCGAAAAGCTTACCCGACCGTGCCGTCCTACAGCTGGTTCAGCGATGACGATTACCCCGCGGCGATGATCAGGGGCGGGTATCAGGGAATCGTCAACTTTCGCCTGCTCGTCGACGAAACCGGCAGGGTGACATCGTGCAAGATCCAGGTGTCGACGCGGCCCAAGGAGTTTGACGACGTGGTCTGCCGGGCGGTCACCAAGCGAGCGAAATTCCATCCTGCGCTGGACTCGCAGGGCAAACCGATCCTCTCATATTGGCGACAGACGGTCAGCTTCAGGCTGGCGATGTAGCCGTCGTCAGCGCCTCTAGAGATCATGCGGCAAAGTGGGCTCGGACAGGATCCTCTCCATCCGATCCCAGCGCGCCTTTGGGTCTCGGCCGGCCGCCTCGACAGAAGCCCGGACCAAGTCTTGGCCGAGGCCGTAGTTGATCACGTAAGTGCGATACTGGTCGGCGAAAGCGAGGCTCTTTTCGGCGCGCTCCTTCGACAGCAGCTGATATTTCCGGCTCAGCTCGACTGCTTCGCCGCGGCTGATCCGCCCCTCGAGATAGTCGCGGACGATGGTGAAGCGCGCTCCGGAAAGGTCGCGCATGGCCTTGGACAGGGCGAGATATTTGCCGGCGTCCGCCGTCGGCAGGCCAGCCAGCGGGTAGAGCCTGGCCGTCTCGAACGCGAGCTGCTCCTGGGCGGGGAACGCGAGGTCGATGCCGTAATTGGCCGAACCTTCGGCGATCAGCGATTGCGGCGAATAGAGCGGGTAGACGCTGAACTCGATCCAGTCGCGGCCCCTGGTCAGCTTCTCCTCGAGCAGCGCGTTCAGCACATGGTGGCCCGGGTAACCTTCGTGGCAGCCGAGGTCGACCGCGCGGCCGATCCGGATCGGCAGGTCGGTGTTGACCTGGATCAGGCTGTGCGCATTGCCCTTATAATAGTTGTAGCCGCTCCAGCTCTTCCCGGTGACGAACTCGAGCGTGAAGCTCTCGTTCTTCGGCAGCGCGATATGCCCGAGCGTTCGCCGCCGGCATTCGGCGATGGCGGCATCGAACACCGGCTTGAGGCGATCGGCGGGGATATTGAAGCGGTTCTGGAAGGCATCGACCCGCTCGGCCAGCGGGCCGCTTCCCGGTACCAGCGCGTCGATCCTGGCCAGCACCGGGTCATAGGCCGTGAGGGGCTTGATCTCCGGAGCGACCCCGAACAGCCCCTTGGCCTCGTCGGCGAAGGACAGTTTCTCGCCTTGCAGCATCCGCAGCCGGGTCGCGGCCGCAGTCAGCTGCGCGGCGAGGAAACGCACGCGGCGGGCATCGAGCGAATCGCCGTCCGCCGGCACGGCCGCGACCCGGGCCTGCAGCGCCTCAGTGCGCTTGGCGAGCTCGGGGAGCGACAGCTTCGCGGCCTCGGCCTTGGCCCGGTCCTGCAATTCGGCCGGCCCGTAATAAGCATCGATGTAACCGGCTTCCTTCTCGCCGATCTCGAGGCTCAGGAGGACATAATCGCGCGCGATCGAGTCGACCCGGGCGTCCGCCTTGGGCGCTTCGCCCCGGCAGGCGGCGAGGGACAGAGCGAGCAGGGCGGCGACGGGGACATGCTTCATGAACGGGAGGCCCTTGCGGATGAGGTCGCCCGCTCATCGGCACCGCAATGGCTCGCGTCAACTGGAGTGGATGGGCCCGCCGCCGGCTGGGGGGAGCGGCGGACCCGGTTACGACTTAGTGGCTGACCTGCGGGTGCCGCTCGCCGTACGCGACCGGAGTCGACTTCGTGCTGCTCGTGCCTGTCGGACTCCGCGACGCGCTCTGGCTCTGCGGCGGGGTCGCGCGCGGCGCCTGGGATGAGCTGCCAGGCGTCGTCGACGATCCGCTGGACCCGCTTGGGGTGCTGGATCCGCTGGGCATGCCCGAGCCGCCGTGCTTCCCGCCGATCACCGCCATGACCGCGGCGGCGGCGGCCGGAGTCAGCGGCGTTCCGTCCGGACCGCAGAGGACGCCGTTGATGAGCTGGACTCCGTCCGGAAGCCCGAGCCCGCCGTTGCCGCCGCCGCCGTGCCCGCCGCCGTGCGACCCGCGCCCGTTGAGCACGGCGACGTTGACCAGCTTGCCGGTGCCGCCGGCCGAGCCGTTGAGGGCCGCGGCGTTGACCGCCGAGCGACCCGACGTGCCCGTCCGGTTGAGGACGGAGACGCTGACGACCTTGCCGGCCGTGCCGCCGGTGCCGTTGAGGGCGGAAACGTTGACCGCCGAGCGGCCATGGCTGCCGGAGCGGTTGAGGACCGTGACATTGGCCAGTCGCCCGGCGCTTCCCGCCACGGTGTTCGCGACCGAGACCTTGGCCAACGAGCGGCCGTTGACGGAGCCGCCGGCGCGGGCGTCGCGGCGCGTGACCGATGCGGCGACGTTGGCTGCGGCATTGACCGTGCCGGCCAGCGCCAGGCCCTTGCCGTGTCCCCGACCGAGGGCGGCTGCGGCGTTGGTCGCTGTGTTGACGGTCCCCGCGAGGGCCAACGCACCTCGGCCGGCATGGCCGGCGAGTGCGGCATTGGCGGTCCCGGTGACGGTCCCCGCCAGCCCGATCGCGCGGCCGTTGCCGTGTCCTGCCGTGAGCGAGGTCACGCTGCCAGCGGTTCCGGAAACGGTGCCGGCGAGGCCGACCGTCTGGCCATTGCCGTGGCGGCCGACAGCGCCCAATCCGACCACGGTGTTGGCCAGCGCCGAGCCTCGGAACGTGCCCGTCCGGACGGCGCCGGTGCTGCCGGATCGGGCCCGGTCGGCGAGCGTCGTGACAGCATTGCACAGGCAGTTTCCGAGTGAGCCGGTGGCCCGGTCGGACGAGCCTTGGCTCGTCGCGGCACCGGTGAGGCCGCCGAGAAGATTGTTGGCCAGCGGTCCGCCGGCGACGGCGGGCGCGGCGCAGAGCGCGATCGCGGCCCCGGTCATCAGGATGAGCTTGCCCATGAATATCCTCCTTTTTCACCAGGAGGACGGGATGCCAAAAAACCCGTCCCCCTTGCGTCGAGAACGACAGGGGGACGGGTCTTCATCCCTGGGAGTGGGAAGGAGCGTTACTTGCCGCGAACGGACTTGGGGTCGATTCGGCAGTCGGCGCAGACGATTCCACGCCCGACCTTGCCCTGGCCGGGGCGCGCCTCCAGCGCCAGCCGCTGGTACGATCCGGTAATGGCCAGCCGGGCCGCGGCGAACGGCGCCGCGAAGCTGGTCCCGCGGACGATGGCATAACCCTTGCCCGGCAGCGCCGCGATCATGTCCGCGCCGGGTGCGGCGAAGTCGAGGTGCGCGGCCTTGCCCGCCTCGGGGAGCGCGCGGCCCCGCCCGTCGACCGCGGTCACCGAAACGACTCCGGGATAGGATGCCGGATATTGCGGCGGTGCAGCCGGCCCGTCATTGCCGACCGCGGCAACGATCTGGATGCCGCGGGCGCGCAGAGCGGCGATGGCTGCAGCCAGCGCGCTGTTGTTGGGGCCGACCAGGCTGATGTTGATCACCCCCGGGTTCTTCGACGCGGCCCAGCTCAACGCGCGCAGGATGCTGGTCACCGAGCCCGCGGCCGGGTTACCGCCGTAGACGTCGCCGACGAACAGTTGCGCGCCACGGACCGCGCCGCGGAACGGCCCCTGGTCGCCGACCAGGAGGGAGCCGACGGCCGTTCCGTGGCCGGTGGGTTGCGGGTCGCCGGCAAAACCGCGCTGCTCGACGCTCGCCCGGGCGAGCGACGGATGCGCGGCGACGCCGCCGTCGATCATCGCGATCCGAGTCGCCGAGCGATGTGCCGGCGCCGCCGCGAGCCGCGCTCCAGCGGCCGGCCGGAGCGCGCCGCCCGACGGTTCGTAGACATGGTTGAAATCGACCCGGAGCGCCGGCGCCGCGCGGCGGATCGCAACCAGCGCCTGGCGCACATTCATGCCCTTGGGAACAGCGAACGTCACCAAGCGGATTCCGAGCATTCCGTCCGGCTCGTCGCCGATGACCTGGAAGCCGGCGTGCGCGGCGAGGCCGAGCGACCCGGCGTCCGGGTTTGTCGCGATCAGCTCGCGCTTGCGGACCGGCTGGCCGTTGGGGTCCAGGTCGAGCGTGGCGCGATTGGCATCGACCAGCGCCCGGTAACGGGCGAGTCGATAGTCCGCGATCGCCTGGGGCGCCGCCGCCGAAACTTCGGGCGGGATAGAAATCTGGTTGAGCGACGCGGGCCAGAAATAATCCGAGAAGCCGCGGCCGCCGCCAGCGCCGCTGAGCGCGCCCGGCACGGCGCCAAGCGCGCCGCCTGGTCCGAGCAGGGGGCTGGTCATGTTGCCGAGGCGGCTGAAGGTACCGGTGAGCAGCCCGCCGCTGGCGCCGCGATCGCCGCCGCCGCCGCTGGTCATGCCGCCGACCGCGCCGCCGACCGCATTGCCGATCGGGTTGACGACGCCGCCGACGACTCCGCCGAGGGGGCCGCCGAGCAGCTGTGCCGAAATGGGACCGGACAGGATCGACGCAGCGGCCGCGAAGACGACCAGGCGAGAAAAGCGCGTCATTGCTCCATCTCTCAATTGCGTTGCCTGGGGATGAAACGCATGAGACGGCTCGTTTCATCCGCATGGGGACGAATGCCTTCTTCAATTGTGTTCGACGACGAGCTGGTCGCCTTGCTGCCGCGGCTGCGGCGGTTCGCGTACGCCCTGTCGCGTACGACCGCCGACGCGGACGATTTGACCCAGGCGACGGTCGAACGCGCGCTGCGCTCGAGGGAGCAATGGCAGCCCGGCACCCGGCTCGACAGTTGGCTTTATCGGATCATGCGCAACCTGTGGATCGACACGGTCCGGGCGCGCGGGCGGAAGGACAAGGTCGAAGCGCCGGCCGCGGAGGCCGACCGACTGGGCGAGGATCCGCGCGAGGCGATGGATGCCTCGGTCGATCTCGCGCGAATGATGGCGGCGATGCAGCGCCTGCCGGACGAGCAGCGCGAGGTGGTCGCGCTGATCCTGGTCGAGGGCTTCGGCTATCGCGAGACCGCAGAAATGCTTGGCGTGCCGATCGGCACGGTGTCGAGCCGATTGGTCCGCGGCCGGACCGCGCTGCTGGAGATGGTGGGGGTGTGAGATGGTGAGCGACGAAACCTTCTTCGCCTGGCTCGACGGCGAGCTCGGCCCGGGCGAAGCGGCCCGCGTCGCGGCGACGGTCGAAGCCGATCCGCAGCTGGCGGCCAAGGCCGAGCGCCATCGCGCGCTGCGGGCCCGCCTGACACGGGCCTTCGACGCAGTCGCCGACGCGCCGGTGCCCGAGCACATCGTCGCAATGGCGCGGCCGGTCGGAGCCGAGGTCGTCGATTTTGTCGCCGCCAGGAGCTCGCGCGAACGCCGGCGGGGCTCGCCGCCGCAGTGGGCTGCGATCGCGGCCACGCTCGCGATCGGCATTTTCGTCGGGACGATGGTTCCGCGCCACGACAATGCTCCGGTCGCCCTTCAGGACGGCAAGGTCTATGCTGCCGCGGCGCTAAGCGACGCGCTCGACACCGAGCTCGCCAGCGATCCGTCGTCGGGTGGCGTGCACATCAATCTGACGTTTCGCGACCAGTCTGGCGCAATCTGCCGCAGCTTCACCCAGGCCGCCACGAGCGGTCTGGCGTGCCGGGACAAGGAGCGCTGGCAGCTGCGCGGGCTATTCGCTGCGCCCGAAGGGCAGGGTGGCGCGTATCGCATGGCGGCGGGCATGGATCCCAACCTTGCCGCGCTGGTCGCGTCGACCATGGCCGGCGAACCGTTCGACGCGGGTACCGAGCGAGCCGCGAAGCAAAAAGGCTGGCGCTGAGCGCTACCAGCCGTTGACCCGGTTCCACGCGGCGACGATCCGCTCGCCGCCCTCGGTCACCAGATAGCGATCATAAGCGGCAGCGGTGGCGCAGGCGTGGTTGGGCAGGATCCTGACCCGGCTCCCGACCGGGAAGCGGGCGAAGTCGAGCTCGCCCGAGCGGGCGGTGATGATGCCATGCTCCTGATTGGTCGCCGAGACGGTGACGTCCGCGATGAGCTCACCCGTCGCCGGATCGCACACTGCGCCATAGCCCCAGTCGACCGGCAAGTCGGCGGTGCCGCGGTCGCGGCTGAGCGCCAGGAAGCCGCCATCGATCAGCACCCGCTTATGCTGCCGGTTATGGCCGATGACGCTGGCGAGCACGGCGATTGCAATGTCGTCGTGCGCGCAGGTGCCGAGCTCGGCCTGGACGAGATCGCCGAAGGCATAGACTCCGGCGCGGACCTCGGTGACCCCGTCGAGGTCGCGGGCATAATGGAGCGTCGGCGTCGAGCCGACGCTGACGATCGGGCAGGGCAGCCCGGCGGCGCGGAGCCGCTCGGCGGCATCGACGGTGACCGCGCGTTCCTGCTCGGCCATCGCCTCGAACTCCGCCAGGGTGCGGCAGTCGTAGGACGCGCCCGCGTGAGTCATCACGCCGGCGAGCCTGCTTGCGAGGCGCCGGCCAATCGCGATCAGCAGCGGATCGTCGGCGGCGACTCCGGCGCGGTGCCCGTCGCTGTCGATCTCGATCAGGACCTCGATCGGCACGCCTTCGGACTCCGCGAAGCCGCACACGGCATCGGCGGCTTCGAGTGTGTCGAGGACGATCCTCAGCGTGCAGCCCGCGCGGACCAGCTCGGCGACCTCGGGCAGCTTAACCGGCGCGATGCCGACCGCGTACAGGATGTCGGTGATTCCGTGCGCGAAGAAATAGCGCGCCTCGGCCAGCGTCGAGACCGTGATCGGGACGTCGGACCCGCCGGCGAGAATGTGCAGCACGTCGATCGACTTGGAGGTTTTGACGTGCGGGCGCAGGGTCACTCCGAGCGCCCGGACCTTGTCGCGCATGCGCGTCGCGTTGCGCTCGAGGCGCGAGCTGTCGAGGATCAGCGCCGGAGTGGTAACATCGAAGATGGTGCCCAGGGGCGGGATCGAACCACCGACACCGTGATTTTCAGTCACGTGCTCTACCAACTGAGCTACCTGGGCATTCGCATCGGACGGGGTTGGCCCCTCAAGAAGCGAGCGCGCTCCCTAACCGTCGTCTGTATCGCTGTCCACCCTTGCGGGATCGGCGGTCGGGCCGGGGATGCGATAGCCCTCACCGAGCCATTTCAGGAGGTCGCGGTCGCGGCAGCCGCGGCCGCAGAACGGCGCGTGCTCGGGCGATTCCGGCTTGCCACATAGCGGGCAGTGCTGGGCCTTAGGCGGGTTCCGCATACCCGCCCGACATGGGGACAGCGGGATCGGCCCGCAACCCGACCGCCCCGCCGACCTGCCGCGCCAGGGCGTCGAGCCACTCCGGCCTGGCCTCGAGCACCGCAACCACCGCGGGATGCGCGACCAATCGTTTCGGCCCGGGGCGGTCGAACGCGACCCGGCGCAGCAAGGCACGAGCCTCGAACGGCGCGCGGTCCTGGGCAAGCTCGACCAGCGACGCGCCGGTCCGCGGACGGACGATCTGGACGAAGCCGAAGCCGTTCACCGCAGTCCGCTCGAACGGCTGCAGCAGGACGGCGTCGACGGCCGCGGCCGCCCGCTGCCGGGCCGCCTTCGAGCCCGCGGTCGGCAGGTCGATGCCGATCGATCCGCCGATATCCAGGCGACGGATGGCTTTGGCCGCGGCGGCCGCGCCCTGCACGCCAAGTTCGTCCGGCGCGAGATAGCCGTCGACGTCGATCAGTGTCATCGCCGCGGTCGGCTCGATCCGCAGCTCCCCCCCGGCGAAACGCACCACGCCGGTTCGCGCTTCTTCGATCAGGTCGTCCCAGCCTGCGGCGCCGAGCCGGTCTTCGGCGGGCATCGCAACCGTCGAACCGGGACCTTCATTTCCGACGAATGCGGGGGTGCGGGTCGCCGGCCGCCCGAGCGGTCGCTTCCACGGCTCGGAGCCCGGAATTTTTGGCCGCGTGACCTCAAGTTCGAAGGTCGTGCCCTCGCTGATTCCGTCGGGCGATTCGCGCAGCAGATATTCCTCGCCGTCGGCGAGGGCGATGGCGTTGCGGCCGTGGCGCCCGACGTCGATCAGCTTCGCCTGAACGATTCGGCCGGCGCTGATCACGCCTTCGACGGAGATTCGGGCCTGGACGATTTCGTCATTTTCGACGAGCGCGCCGCGCACCTCGCCGATCCCCATCTCGATCAGCCAATCAGGCAAGCTCGTACCCGGCGCTGCCCAGCAGCACGCGCGTCTCGGCGAGCGGCAGGCCGACGACGTTGGAATAGCTGCCGGCGATATGGCGGACGTAAACTTCGCCATAGCCCTGGAGGGCGTAGCCGCCGGCCTTGCCGCGCCACTCCCCGTGGCTCGCATAATAGTCGATTTCCGCCTCGCTGAGGCGCTTCATCGCGATCATCGTTTCAACCAGCCGCACGCGCACGCCGTCGCCGGGCACGGCCAGCGCGACGCCGGTCAGTACGCGGTGCCGGCGTCCGGACAACAGCCGCATGCAGCGGCGCAAAGTCGCTTCGTCCTCGACCTTGGGCAGGATTCGGCGCCCGACCGCAACCACTGTGTCGGCTGCGAGGACCAGCGCCTCCGGCTCCATTGCCGCGACCGCTTCGGCCTTCTCGCGCGCCAGGCGCAACGCATGGACCCGCGGCAGTTCGCCCTTGGGCACGCTCTCGTCGATTACTGCGGGTAGCACCGCGTCTGGAACGACGCCGATGCGGGCGAGCAGGTCGAGGCGGCGCGGGCTCGCCGAGGCGAGGATCAGCCGCACTGCAACCTAGCCGTTGTAGCCGGGCGGTCCTGCGCGGCCGGGCATGAAACGGTAGGTGATCCGGCCCTTGGTCAGGTCGTACGGGGTCAGCTCGACCAGCACTTCGTCGCCGGTCAGCACCCGGATCCGGTTCTTGCGCATCTTGCCGGCGGTATGGCCGAGGATCTCGTGGCCGTTCTCGAGGCGGACGCGAAACATCGCATTGGGCAGCAGCTCCACCACCGTGCCGCGCATCTCGAGCAATTCTTCCTTGGCCAAGCAATCCTCTTTCGTTCCGGCAAAAAGTCGCGGAGGCTTAGCGGCGCAAGGCGCAAAAGGGAAGGCACGGCCGGGCGGAGCGTTCAGGCGGGATTGTACTTCGCCAGAAACGCTTCGAGCCGCTTCAACCAGTCTTCGAGATCGGCCGAGCTGCCGAAGCCGTGGCCGCTATCCTTGTAATAAACCGACGTGACGTTGGCGCCGGCCTTCGTGAGGGCATCGGCAAATTCGTGGCTTTGACTTGGCGGTACTCTCTGATCCTTCTCGCCATGGCCAATCAGAAGGGGGATCTTGATCTTGGCTGCAAATGTAATCGGAGAGACCGATCGGAGGTCAGGCTCGCTTTCACCCGCGACCTGCGTCCGCCACTCGCGATAATAACGCGGTGCCGAGAAGAGGCGTCGATCATAGCGGAGCAGCGCAGGCAGATCGGAAACGCCTGCCAGGCTCGCTGCACAACGGTATCGATCCGCGTTGCGGATGGCGCCCCACAGGGCCGCATAACCGCCGTAAGAAGCGCCGACGATGCACACGCGTTTGGGCTCGATCTGGCCGGTCCTGGCGAGCCAATCGACGGCGTCATCAAGATCATCCTGCATCTTGTGACCCCATTGGCCGTAGCCTTTTTCGACCAGGGTTTTGCCGAAACCGGTCGAGCCGCGAAACTGGGGTTGCAGGACAGCGTAACCGCGACTGGCGAGGAACTGCACGACCGGATCATATTCCCAATCATCTCGGGCAAAGGGCCCGCCATGAGGCATGACGACCAACGGCAGACCCTTAGGGTCGCGTCCCCGCGGCAAGGTCAGGTAACCGCGCAAAGCGAGGCCGTCGCGCGCCGTGTAGCGGATCGGCTTTACGGGAGACATCAGCGCGGGGTCGATCCGCGGATAGGGATCGACGACCACGTGCATCTTCGACGTTGCCCGGTCGAGCAGGAAATAGCGGCCCGGATCGGATCCGGATTCGGACCACACCAAAATCCGGTTCTTGTCGCGCGACCATGCGATGACGAGGTTGTCGTCGCTGGGAAGCGCCCGATCCAGCTTCGTTTGGAGTGCCGCGAAGTCCGGGTCGAGCCAATGGACGTGGTGCCGGTCATCCTCGTAGCGCACGGCGCCGATTTCGCCGCTTGCTTCGCTGTAAAGGACGTCGTCGATGTCGGCTTCGGGATGCTCGTAGATCGGTTCACCGATCATGCCGGTGGCGACGTCATATTTATAGAGGGCGAACCGGCCGGTCCGTTGGTTCGTCAGAATCCAGCTCTTGGCGCCGCGGAAGATGAATTTGTCGACCGAGCTGTCGTCGTCCTTGTCGAACTTGCCGTGGAGTTTGCGCAGGTTCTCGTCGGGCTTGTCGCGATACCAGACGGTCCATTTGCGATTATCGTAGGACACGCCGGCCCGGACGACCCCATTTTCGTCTGCGTACCAGTCCCAAACGCCGTCGCGGGGCTTCTCGACGACCGTGGCGTCGCCGGTAGTGAGGTCGACGCGTTTGACCGACGGATATACCCACGAGTCGGTTTGGCTGGCGACCAATGCCCAGGCCCCGGTGGGATCGGTGTAGAGGACATCGCCGGCGTAGGCCCCATGGCTCTTTTCGTCGACCAATCGCGACGCGCCCGTCGAGACGTCAATTGCAATCAGCCTGAGATAGGGCAGGTCGACATTGACATGATAAATGTGCCGCGTCGTTAGCACGGTCAGCAGCAGACGATCATTGCCGGCCCAATTGAGCCCGGCGATCTCCGCTTCGCCAAGTGCGATGGTCCGCGCGACGGCGTCCGGGTGGTCGGCATCCAGGATCGCGAGCGTCGTTCTTCCGGCCGCGACCTGCCGCGCGGCGATTCGTCGTCCGTCGGGTGACAGGAGCGGCTTCGTCAGCACGGGGAGGGCGGCGAAGTCAGCGACTGGAATCGGTGGTCGCGGCTGCGCCGGCGCGGCGCGCGCCTCAGTCGCCGCCAGTGTTAGCCCAGCCCACAACAATATTCTTCGCACGCGGCCCCCCGAAAGTCGTTCGTGTGATGCTAACGGACGACCAAGAAAAGCAAAAGCTGGCGGGCCGAGCTAGACGGTGAGTACGGTCGAGCCGCTGGTCTGGCGCGCCTCGAGCGCCCGGTGCGCCTCGGCCGCGTCCCGAAGCGCGAAGCGTTGGTTGACCTCGACCCTGATCGTACCGTTCTCGACCAGCTCGAACAGCTCGTTCGCCGCGGCTTCGAGCTCCGCGCGCGTCGCGGTGTAATGATACATGGTCGGCCGGGTCAGGAACAGCGAGCCCTTCTGCGCAAGGATGCCGGGCGGGAACGGATCGACCGGTCCCGACGCGTTGCCGAAGCTGACCATCAGTCCGCGCGGGCGCAGGCAATCGAGCGATTTCAGGAAGGTGTCGCGTCCGATCGAATCATAGACCACGGGCAGCTTCGCCCCGCCGGTGATGCGCCCGACCTCGGCGACGAAGTCGTCGCGCGTGTAAACGATCGGATGGTCGCAGCCGTGAGCCCGCGCGAGCTCGGCCTTCTCGTCGGATCCGACGGTCCCGATCACGGTCGCGCCGAGCGCCTTGGCCCATTGGCAGACGATCAGCCCGACCCCGCCGGCGGCCGCGTGGATCAGGATCGTATCGCCGGGCTTCACGCGATAAGCACCGCGCAGCAGCATATGGGCGGTCAGGCCCTGGAGCATCATCGCCGCGGCCTGCTCGGTCGAGATAGCCTCGGGCAATTTGACCAGCTGGTCGGCGGCGATCAGCCGCTCCTCGGCATAGCCGCCGATCGGTCCGGCATAAGCGACCCGGTCACTCGGCCTGACGCGCTCGACGCCGTCGCCGACCGCCGCGACCACGCCGGCGCCCTCGACTCCGGGGATGAACGGCAGCGGCTGCGGGTAGAGGCCGGTACGGTGATAGACGTCGATATAGTTGAGCCCGGCGGCCTCCTGGCGGAGCCGGACCTGGCCGGGGCCGGGCTCGCCGACCTCGACCGTTTCCCACTTCAGGACTTCGGGCCCGCCGGCTTCATGGATTCGGATCGCGCTGGTCATGGCGGCCAGATGGGCGCGGGCGCACCCAAAGAAAAGCCCCGCCGCGGCGAACCGCGACGGGGCTTCGCTCTCGACAATCGAAGCCGGTCAGCCGGCGGCGTGGCCCGCGAGCGCGGCGAGCAGCAGCAGCGCGACGATGTTGGTGATCTTGATCATCGGGTTGACGGCCGGTCCGGCGGTGTCCTTGTAAGGGTCGCCAACGGTGTCGCCAGTGACCGCGGCCTTGTGCGCTTCGGAGCCCTTGCCGCCGTAATTGCCGTCCTCGATATACTTCTTGGCATTGTCCCAGGCTCCGCCGCCCGAGGTCATCGAGATCGCGACGAACAGGCCGGAGACGATCACGCCCAGAAGCAGCGCGCCGAGCGCCGCGAAGCCCGAGGCCTGGCCGGCCACCAGCGTGATCAGATAATAAACGGCGATCGGCGCCAGCACCGGCAGCAGCGACGGGACGATCATCTCCCGGATCGCGGCCTTGGTGACGAGGTCGACGGTGCGGCCGTAGTTGGGTCGGGTGGTGCCTTCCATGATCCCCGGATTCTCGCGGAACTGCGCGCGGACGTCCTCGACCACCGAGCCGGCGGCGCGGCCGACCGCCGTCATGCCGAAGGCGCCGAAGGTGTAGGGCAGCAGCGCGCCGATCAGCAGGCCGACGATGACGTATGGGTTGGACAGGGAGAAATCGACCGCGACGTTGGGAAAGAATTGCCGCAGGTCGGTCGTGTAAGCGCCGAACAGAACGAGCGCGGCGAGCGCGGCCGAGCCGATCGCATAGCCCTTGGTCACCGCCTTGGTGGTGTTGCCGACCGCATCGAGCGCGTCGGTGCGCGTGCGCACGTCGTCCTCGAGTCCGGCCATCTCGGCGATGCCGCCGGCGTTGTCGGTGACCGGGCCGTAGGCATCGAGCGCGACGACCATGCCGGCCATGGCGAGCATCGAGGTCGCTCCGAAAGCGACGCCGATCACCCCCGCGAGCTGGTAGGCGGCGATGACCGCAACCACGATCGCGATCGTCGGCAGCGCCGTCGATTCGAGGCTGATCGCGAGGCCCTGGATGACGTTGGTGCCGTGGCCGGTCTGTGACGCTTTGGCGATGCTCTGGACCGGGCGGTAATTGGTGCCGGTATAATATTCGGTGATCCACACCAGCAGCCCGGTCAGGCCGAGGCCGATCAGCATGCAATAGAAAAGCTTCATGCCGGTCAGCTGGATCTGGGCATCGCCGACACCCGGGATCGTCGCGACGACGGCGTTCATGTCGCCGAGGACGTACTGGGTGACCGGGTAAGCGAGGATCGCGCCGAGCACGGCCGAGGTCCAGAAGCCCTTGTAGAGGGCGCCCATGATCGAGCCTTTGCCGAGCCGGACCATGTACGTGCCGATCACCGACGTGATGATGCACACGCCGCCGATCAGCAGCGGCAGGCTCATCAGCTTGAGCAGCATGTCGGGGGCGCCGCCGGTGATGGTCAGCGCGATCGACACCATGGTGACGCCGAGGGTCACGACATAGGTCTCGAACAAATCGGCGGCCATGCCGGCGCAGTCGCCGACATTGTCGCCGACGTTGTCGGCGATGGTCGCGGGATTGCGGGGATCGTCTTCGGGAATCCCGGCCTCGACCTTGCCGACCAGGTCGGCGCCGACATCGGCCGCCTTGGTGAAGATGCCGCCGCCGAGACGGGCAAAGATCGAAATCAGCGAGGCGCCGAAGGCGAGGGCGACAAGCGCGTCGACCACGATGCGGTCATTGGGGGCGTGGCCGGCAAGTGTGGTCAGGCAATAGAAGAAGACCGAGATCGCGAGCAGGCCGAGACCGGCGACGAGCAGGCCGGTGATCGCCCCCGAGCGAAACGCCATGGTCAGGCCGCCCTGAAGCGATGTCCGGGCCGCTTCGGCGGTACGGACATTGGCCTTCACCGACACGTTCATGCCGACGAAGCCGGTAACGCCCGACAGCAAGGCGCCGATCAGGAAGCCGATCGCCGAAACCGGTCCGAGGAAATAGAACACCAGGGCCACGACGACCACGCCGACAATGGCGATGGTGCGATACTGGCGCGCGAGATAAGCCTGCGCGCCTTCCTGGACGGCGGCGGCGATGTCCCGCATCCGCTCGTTGCCGGCAGGCGCTTTCAGCACCTGCATGGTGGTCAGAATTCCGTAAAGGACGGCGATCACGCCACAAGCGATGGCGATCAGAAGCAAGTTCATTGGTTTCCCCGTTTGGCGGCAAAACAGAAAGCCGGGCGCGCGGGTGCGCGTCCGGAGTGTGGCGCCCCTTTATGAGGCGCGGCGGAAGCTTGCAACTGTGCGGGGAATCCGCGCCGGCTAGTGGAGCAAGAACGCGGCGACGGCGCCCGACAGCAGGCCGCTAAGGCCGATCAGCCATTGGCGAAGCGGAACTGCTGCGATGTTCATGGCCCAATCTCTCCGGCAGCGCGATCGGCCGCCCGCCGCTGGTCAGCCGAATCATCGGCGGGCCGTCCGCGAGGACTCCGATCCGCTCAATCCTCGTCTTCGATGGTAAAGAAAGGGTTGACGGGTCGAGCCCGGCGGGGAGCGCAGTCAGCAGCGCATAATCATCGCCGCCCGACGCTGCGAAGAGCCGCGCGTCAGCGCTGTTTCCCCGATCCCGGACGAATGCATCCGACAGGGGCAAGCGATCCACGTCGATTTCGACCGAGCAACCGCTGGCCTGGGCGAGTCGCAGGGCATCGAGCAGCAGTCCGTCGGAGACGTCCATCATCGCCTTCGCGTGAGGCGCCAGAGCCTGCCCCGCGGCGAGCTGGGGCACCGGTCGGCGATAGATATCGACCAGGGGACCGACCGCGTTCGCATCGTCCACCAACTGGGCAAGCCCCGCTCCGGAGTCGCCAATGCTTCCGACCAGCCACAGCGCGTCGCTTGCTTCGGCGCCCGACCGATCGGGTACGCGGCTCGACGCTCGGCCGATCGCCGTCATTCCAAGGACGCGTGGCGCACCGGTGGGAATGGCGACGGTGTCGCCGCCGATCAGCGGCAGTGCGTAGCTCTCGCACGCCGCCTCGACTCCGGTCAGGAATTCGCTTTCCCACTCGCCGTCGCCGCTGAGGGTCAGCGACAGCAGCGCCCCGGCCGGGGTGGCGCCCTTGGCGGCAAGGTCGGACAGGTTCACCGCCACCAGCTTCCAGCCGACGCTGGCCGGGGGGTCGAAGGGCAGGAAGTGGACGCCCTCGGCGATGGTGTCGTGCGTAATGACCAGGCCGTCGAGGACGGCCGCATCATCGAGCAGGCCGCGCGCCGCCGGGTCGGTCGCGAAGCTCCGCAGGCGCGCAATGATTTCGCTTTCACGCATCACTCGGCTTTCGACCGGGCCTCTTTCGCGATGGCGTCGAGCAGCCCGTTGACGAACCCGCTCTCGCGCTTGTCGTAGAAGGCGTGGGCGACGTCGACATATTCGGAAATGACCGAGGCGACGGGCACGTCGGGGCGCGCGATCAGCTCATAGGCGCCGGCGCGCAGGATCGCGCGCATCGGCCGGTCGAGCCGCTCGAGCGTCCAGCCTTCGGCCAGCCGTCCGCTGATCAGTCCGTCGATGTCGTCACGCCGCGCCTCGGCGCCGGTCACGAGGTCGTCGAAGAAATCGCGCTCGGCTTCGTGATACTGCTCGTCCTCGATGGTCGCCCCGAGCCGATGCTCGTGGAATTCGTGGAGAAGGCGCGCGAGCGGCGTGCCCTCCATCTCCTGCTGGTAGAGCGCCTGGACCGCCGCGAGGCGGGCGGCGGAGCGCGAACGGGATCGGACGTGACTCATGCCGCCGGGGCGATAGCGGGCGCATCCTCGGCAAGGAAGGGCTCGAGCGCGGCGGCGACCTCGTCCGGCGCCTCCCACGGCGCGAAATGACCGGCGTCGGGCAACCGCACGATCGTCAGGTCGTCGACCAGCTCGTCGAGCCCATCGAGCTGGACCGGCAGCAAAGCGGTGTCCTTCATGCCCCAGATCACCAGCGTCGATACCGCGACCTTCGGGAAGGCGCGCAGCAGCCAGTCGGGTAACGGCAGCGTGACTCCGGGCGGCGGGACGACCAGCCGCGAGCCGCGGTACCAGTTGAGCATCGCCGCAAAGCCGCCGGGCTGCGACCAGTCGGCGAGATATTGCTGCTTCTCGTCCTCGGGAATCGCGCCGAGATCGACATGCCTGGCGAAGGTCTTCCGAAAGAAGGCGTCAAAGCCCATCGCTTCGACCGCCTGCTCGAAGCCGGGCTGGCGGAAGGCCGAGATATATTGCGACGCTTCGCGCTGTGCCGCGTCCTCGATCACGCTCTTCTGGAAGACCCACGGATGCGGCGAATTGATGATCGCGAGGCGGGTCAGCCGGTCCGGCCGCTTGAGCGCCGCGGCCCAGGCGATCGCCCCGCCCCAGTCGTGCCCGACGAGCGCGAAGGTCTCCAGCCCGAGCGCGTCGGCCAGCTCGAACAGGTCGCCGACCAGCTTGTCGCTCGCATAGTCTTTCTCGTCCTGCGGCCGGTCGGACCCGGCGAAGCCGAGCTGGTCGGGCATGACCAGGTGGAAGCGCTCGGCGAGCCGCGGCGCGAGCGCGCGCCAGGTGCGGTGCGATTCGGGAAAGCCGTGGAGCAGCACCACCGCCGGCGAGCGCGGATCGCCCGCCAGCGCGACGTTGAGATGCACGTCCTTGCGGACCTGGATGCGCCGGAATTCGGTCATGCGATCACGACGTCTAGGTCACCGGCATAGAGCGGGCTGCATAGTTCGCGGAAATTGCGGATCTTTGCCCTGACGCGATCTGCGGCCAAGCTCATTGCCGTTTCTCCATGGGCCGCGGCAGCGGTATCGAGCCTGAGCGATCGGATGACGTTCCCCGACCGATCGGCCGCAACCACGAACGCGGTAGTTCCCGATTCGGCGAGTTGGCTCAATTGCTGGCGCGAGACGCGGATGTGATGCTGGTAGGCTTCGGTAGAGCGATCTATCAAAGTCGGATCGGATTGTTGCCGATCAATCGCCCCGATCCTGACCTCTGTCGTGACGCCACGACGGAAGAAACTGGCGGGCATATGTGCGACGAGCGCCACTTCGTTATCGGTGGGCCACTGCGGCGTCAGCGAAACGCGGAAATCCCGATCACTGGCGTGCCATTCCCAATTGCCGCCTCTCTGTGATGGCCGACCCTTGGCATCCAGGTTGTAATAGGCGTTAGCGTTCACATCGGCGACGGTGACTTCGCTGACGCAGCTCCACAAGACCACCGGTCCGCGCATGAAAGAGGCACAGCCGGATTGGAGCCCGCACGCCGCCAAGCCGATCAGAACGCGAGCGGCACTTCTCACGGATAGCTGACCGTGAGCGGCACCTCGGGCAGCGGGATATACTCTTGGTCGTCGCCGGGGATCCTGGCGAAGCGCTGCGCCTTCCAATCCTCTTTCGCCTGGTTGATCCGGTCGCGCGATGAGGAGACGAAGTTCCAGAACACGTGGCGCGGAGTCGCGAACGCCCCGCCGCCCAGCAGCATCACGCGGCCGCCGCCGGCGCTCGACAGCCGCGCCGCATGGCCGGGCCGGAGGATGTACAGCGCGAACGGGTCGAGCCGCTCGCCGTCGAGCTCGGCCTCGCCTCCGACCGCCATCACCGCGCGCTCGTCCGCCTCCGCATCGACCGGGATCGCGCCGCCCGCCTGGAGCGCAATGTCGGCATAGATGGTCGGCGAATGCTGCGGAGTCGCCGCGACCACGCCCCACAGGTCGCCCATCAACACCCGCGCGCGGACGCCGCTGTCCTCGACCAGCGGCAGCATCTCGGCCGGGACATGGTCGAACGCCGGGTCGATTTCCTCCTTGCCGTCGGGCAGCGCGAGCCAGGTCTGCATCCCGTAAAGGCTCGGCCCGGCCGGCCGGATGTCCTGCGGGCTGCGCTCCGAATGGACGATGCCGCTGCCGGCGGTCATCAGGTTGATCGCGCCGGGCTCGATCACCGCGATGGAGCCGATGCTGTCGCGGTGCTCGATCGCACCTTCGAACAGATAGGTGACGGTGGCGAGGTTGATGTGCGGGTGCGGCCGCACGTCCATGCCGCGGCCGGCAGGCAGCCGGGCCGGTCCGAACTCGTCGACGAAGATGAACGGCCCGACCATCGTCCGCGGCCGGCTCGGGAGCGTGCGGTTGACCTTGAAGTCGCCGAGGTCGTGGGTGACCGGAGTGATGACCTGGTCGAAGGCCGTCTCGATTGTCGCCATCATTGCTCTCCCGGTGTCGTCGCGCGGATCGACAAGGCGTGGACTCGCGCGTCCATAAGGTCGCCCAGAGCCGCATATATCATCCGCTGCCGGTCGACACGGCCCTTGCCGGCGAATGCCGGGCTTTCGATGCGCAGGCTGAAGTGGCTTTCTCCGGCCGGGTTGTAGCCGCCGTGCCCGCGGTGAAGCTCGCTCTCGTCGATCAGCTCGATATGGGTCGGGGCGAGCGCCGATTCGAGACGCCGGAGCATCTCGGCGGCGATCGGTCCGGTTCCTTGGGCGGTCATTGCGACTATATAGAGCGGTTCCATGGCGTCGAAACAAGCCAAGCTGCACGGTCGGGTCGAGGGAGCGCGGGCGCATTGCGCCGTCCCCGGCTGCCCGGCGCCCGGCGAGTTCAAGGCGCCGCTCCAGCCCGCCAACTTCGACGGGCCGGGAGCGTGGCGCTTCCTGTGTCTCGACCACGTCCGCGAGCATAATGCGAAGTACAATTTCTTCGACGGCATGAGCCCCGAGGAAATTACCGAAGCCCAGTCGCCGCTGGCGGGCTGGGACCGGCCGAGCCGCAAGTTTGCCGCCAACGGCGCCGACCCGCCGCCGCGGTGGAGCGACTTCGCCGATCCGCTCGACGCCATCGGGACGCGCTTCGGGCGGGCGCCGGACTCGAAGGCCGCACGGTTCAGCAAGGCCGAACGGCGCGCGCTCGGCGTGCTCGGGCTCGGCGAGGACGCGGACATGCACGGCCTGCGCAAGCGCTATTCGAACCTCGTCCGCCGCTTCCACCCGGACAAGAATGGCGGCGATCGTTCCGACGAGGGCAAGCTCGGTGAGGTGATCGAAGCCTATCAGCTGCTGCGACGGTCTGCGGCCTTCGCCTAATCCCGGTCGGGCGCTCCGAGCGGGAAGAAGCTCCGGTAGGGCCGCCCTTCGTCGACTGCCCGGGCTACCGCTGGATGCTCCAGCAGCCGCGCGCGATAGGCGGCGAGGTTTGGGCGGGCCGGCCCGATCTCTTCGACCCAGTCGGCGTAGAACAGCGACGGTGCCGCCGCGCAGTCGGCGAGCGTGAATTGCTCGCCCACCGCCCATGGTTCGCCGACCTGCCCTTCGAGCCAGTCGTAGGCGACGTGCAGCTTCTCGCGGGCGCGGGCGACGCCGTAGGCATCGCCGCAACCCTCGGGGCGGAGCTTGTCGAACACCGGCGCCTGCATGTTGCTCATCACATGCAGGTCGAAGAAGCGGTCGAGCAGGCGCACGCGCCGGCCGAGCGCGCCGTCGGGGATCCAGCGGTTCCGGCCGGGATGATGGGCCTGCAGATGCTCGATGATCGGGGTGGTTTCGATCACCGGCTTGTCGTCATCGAGCAGCAGCGGGAACAGCGCGAATGGCGAATGCCGCTTCAGCTCCGCGAAATTCTCCGGATGATCCTGGTCGAGCAATCGGTAGTCGAACGGCGTCTCGTCCGCCCACAGCGCGATCAGGACCTTCTGCGTATAGCTGCTGAACGGGTGCCCGAAGAGCTGGAGGCTCACCAGGCCCCCTCCGCCATTTCCGCCTGCCGCACCTTTTCGCGCTCGCTTGGCTGCTCCGTGACGTAGCTGCCGATTTCGACCGGACCTGCCGGCCGGTAGGTGGCGATGATGTTGCCGCCGTCGGAGACCTGATGTTCGGTCATCTTGAGCGTGCGCGGCGGCGTGCCGTCACCGAACAGCCGCTTGCCCTGGCCGAGGACGACCGGCGAAATCATCAGCGTGAGCTCATCGAGCAGCCCGGCTTCGAGCAATTGCGGATAGAGCGTGCTGCTCCCCTGGATGACGAGATCCGGCCCATCGCCCTGCTTGATGTCGCGCAGCCCTTCGGGGCTGCCGACACGCTCGCTATTCTCCCACACCAGGGGCTGGTCGCGATGCGTGACGACATATTTCGTGCAGGCGTTGAAGGGATCCCGGATGCTCGCCATCGAATCGCTCGCATAGGGCCAGTAGGCAGCGAAGATTTCGTAGGTGCGACGGCCGAGCAGCAGGTCGAATGGGCGGCCGAACAGCTCCCCGATCTTGCGGTCGATCGCGTCGTCGCCGACCGGCGGAAGCCAACCGCTGAACCTGAACCCGCCGGTCGGGTCTTCGGTCGGCCCGCCCGGCCCCTGCATCACCCCGTCGAGCGTGACGAACGTCGCGCCGACGATCCTACGCATCGGCGGTCTCGCCGTTGAAGGCGGCTTCGATCGAGGCGATGTCGATCTTCTGCATCGACATCATCGCGTCCATCGCCCGTTTGGCCGCGGCGCGGTCGCTGCTCGAGATCGCGTCCATCAGCTGGCGCGGCGTGATCTGCCACGAGAAGCCCCATTTGTCCTTGCACCAGCCGCACTGGCTTTCCTCTCCGCCGTTGTCGACGATCGCGTTCCAGTAGCGGTCGGTCTCCTCCTGGTCTTCGGTGACGACCATGAAACTCACCGACTCGTTGGGCTTGAAGTTCGGGCCGCCGTTGAGGCCGGCGAAGGGCTGACCGCAGACAGTGAAGTTGACGATGATCTCCTGACCCTGCGGGCCCGACGGCGTGTCGGTCGCCGAGGCGAGGCCGTCGCCGACCCGGCTGTCGGGGAAGGTGCGGGCGTAGAATTCGGCGGCGTTGCGCGCCTCGTTGTTGTCGAACCACAGCACGGTGGTCATCTTGTCGGACATTATTTCCTCCTTGTGAATTTCGGGCGCAGGATCATGGCGCTACCGGGTCCGTGGACCGCGGCGAACAGCAGGCCGGCGACAAACACGAAGTGATCGATGAAAAAGCCATATTCCATCGGATTGCCGGTCCAATGATCCGGTCCATGGAACGAGAAGGCGAGGAACAGGACGTAGGCGATGGCGACCATCGCGACCTCGGTGAAATAGAGGCCGGTCAGGAAGCAGATTGCCAGCGCCAGCTCGAAGAAAGCGGCGATCCACGCCAGGACTAGCGGCATGGGGAAGCCCGCGCCGGCGATTTCCTGCGCCGTGGCGTCCAATCCCATCAGCCAGAACTTGAACAGCGCGGCCTGCACGAAGACGAGGCCGAAGATCAGTCGCGCGACCAGGATCGCCGCCGTCCTCACCTCAGACTCCACCGACAAGGGCGAATTCGGCGCCCTGCGGGTCGCTGCCGATGATGATGTAGTCGCCGGTCGGCACCTGCATCGGGCCCATGCGGACCGTTCCGCCGCGTGCCTCGACCACGTCCCTGGCCTTGGCAATCGAGGGCACGCGGAAATAGAAGCGCCAGGCGGGCTGGCCGCCGGGCATCACGCCGCACAACGCGCCGATACGAGTGCCGTTCTGTTCGAGAAAGCGGTACTCGCCCATTTCGCCCATATCCATGAACTGGCTGTCGTCCCACCCGAACTGCCCAACGTAGAATTCGCGGGCCGCCGCCGGATCGCTGGTGTTGAGCTCGTTCCAGCCGACCCGCTGCTGCTCGGTCGGTGAAAAGACATCGCTCTGCGCCTTCGGATCGGGCGGGGTCGGCTTCATGACGTAGAAGGGCGCGCCTTGCGGGTCGGCGACCATTGCGATGCGGCCGACATTGGGGATGTCGAACGCCGGCATCAGCGCCTTGCCGCCGGCCTGCGCGATTGCCGCGGTCGCCTGATCGACGTCGGGGACGCTGATGTAGCCGAGCCAGGTCGGCCGGGCGCCGTGCTGCTGCATTTCGTCGGTCAGCGGCAGCACGCCGCCGGCGGACTTGCCGTCGCTGCGACCGATCATCCGGTAGCCGTTGAACTCGGGCGCGCCCTCGCTGATCGTCCAGCCGACGACCGCATCGTAAAACTCCTTGGCGCCTTCCGGATCCGCGGTCATCAGCTCGTACCAGATGAAGTCTCCCTTCGATCCGGCCTGGTTTTCGTTCGCGCTCGCGGGCGCGTCCCGAACATCGGTCATGGTTCGATCTCCTCAAAGCATTGCGGGGTCAGGCGTCGGCCTTCTCCAAGGTGTTCAGAAGCGGCTTGAACCCGCCCCAGAACATGCGCTTGCCGTCGAACGGCATCGGCGCCGCGCCGGGCTGCATTTCCGGGTCGGCCATCAGTTTCTCCCACCCCGCGTCGCGCACCTCTTTCGAGGGCCACAGGATGAAGGAGAAGACGACATTCTCGTCGTCGGTCGCCTGCACCGCGCGGAAGAAATCGGTGGTGTGGCCGTGCTCGAGATTGTCGCCGAGCGCCTCGATCGTCCCGATCGCGCCCTGCTCCTCCGCCTTGCGGGCGAACTTCTCGGCCTGGGCGCGATATTCGTCTTCCTTGCCCTTCGGCAGTGGGAGAATGAATCCGTCGACGTAGGTCATGCTGCTGCTCCTTCCGGTTCGGGTTGGGGTTGGTTCTCGGCATAGACCGCGAGCTGGTCGGCGAGCGCGCGCTGGAATGCGGGGCGGCCTTCGCCGCGCTTCTGATACGCGTCGAGATTGGGGAATTGGGCGACGAGGTCGGTGTGGCGGAGGAAGCGCAGGACGGTGACCATCACCAGGTCGCCGACGGAGAAGCAATCGCCTTCGAGCCATTGCTTGTCGCCAAGCCATTCGGACAGGCGCTTCAGCTTGAGCTTGACGAAATCCTCCGCGCCCGGCCGGCGAAGGGTCGCCCATTGCTCGCCCTTGTAGAAGATGTCGATCAGCAGCAGGTTGAGGATCGCCGGCTCGACGCTGTTGAGAGCGGCGTAGGTCCACTGGATCGCTCGATAGCGCTCCCTCGGCTCGACCGGCAGAAGCGTTTCGCTCTTGCTGCCGATATATTGGACGATGGCGCCGCTCTCGAAAATCTGGACCTCGCCATCATTGAAGCACGGCACCTGGTCGAACGGCTGCTCGCGGAGATAATCGAGCGGCCGCTCCTGCCCGAGCAATCGGACTCGATAATCGAGCCCGGCCTCCTCCAGCGCCCAGCGGGCGCGGAGGTCGCGGACAACCCCCTGGGCGAATTCCGGGACCCAACGGAAAGCGGTGATCTCGATCGCCGCATTCGGATTGACTGGCATTCTTCCCTCCTAGGCTTGGTTTGCTACGCCGCGGTGGCCTCATCGACGGGATGCGCGCCTTTTTCGGCGAAGTCCGGGTCCATCCACATCGGCGCCCATTGATGACCGTCGGGATCTTCGAAATCGCGACCGTACATCGGCCCGCCCTTGGTCTGGTCCTCCTGCGAGACGTCGATCTTGCCGCCCGCAGCGCCGGCCGCCTCGGTGATCCGGTCGACCTCCGCGGGACTTTCACAGGAAATGCACAGCAGAACCTGACTGCTGGCGTGCGAGTCGGCAATCGGCTTGCGGGTGAACGTGGCATAAAAGGGATGGGTGAGCAGCATCACGGAAATGGTGTCCGAAAGCACCATCATCGCCGCCGCATCGTTGCTGAACTTGGGTTCGTTGCGAAAGCCGATCGCTTCGTAGAACGCCTTCGAGCGCTCGAGGTCGGTGACGGGCAAGTTGACGAAAATCATCCGAGACATCGACTTCCTCCTGAAACCTAGATTGAGTGTAGGCGCGCAGGCGCCGCGCTGCTGTCGACCGTGAGCGCAAGCCGCTTGTCGCCGAACGTCGATCTGGAGCGGCTGGCCGGCATGTTTTCCCTCTCTTCCGACTCGATTCGCTTGCTTTTTGACGCCTGAAGTCATAAATTGCAACCATGACGTTAGAAAAAATAACTACTACTCGGAAAAGCGAGGAAAAACGGCGCTTTGACGACGCCTGCGGCCTGGCGCACGCAATGGAATTGCTCGGCGAGCGGTGGGCCATGCTGGTGCTGCGCGAGCTGGCCTACGGGCCGCGCCGGTTCTCCGAGCTCAAGGCCGATCTGCAGGGCATCAGCGCCAATGTCCTGACGCAGCGCCTGTCCGAGCTCGAAGCGCGCGGCCTGGTGCGGAAGACGAAGCTCGCCCCGCCCGCCTCGGTTCAGGTCTACGAAGCGACCGCGTGGGGATTGGAAGTGATTCCGGTCATTGCGTCCCTCGGCCGATGGGCGGCCCGCAGCCCGTTGCACAACCCCGCGCTGCGGATGAGCCACGTTTCGGTCGTGATGTCGCTTCAGACCCTCATCTCGGCCGAGCGCGCGGAGGGTCTCGACGCCCGGGTCGGCTTCCGCTTCGGCGACACGAACTACGTCGTTATGGTCCATGACGGCGTGCTCGACGTCGCGCGCGGCGACGGCGGCCCGTGCGACGTGACGTTCATCGGTTCGCCGACCGATGTCGCCGGGGTAATCCACGGCGGCGCGCCGTTGGACACGATCCGGGTCGAGGGCGACCTCGCCCTCGCCGACCGCTTTCGAACGCTCTTCCCGCTGCCCGGGAAAGTCGCGGTCGGTTGAGGCGCGCGCGGCCTTCCCCTAAGGGCCTTGGCGATGACTGATCTTCCCAATGTGCAGCCCGAATCGCGCGCGGAGACCCTGATGGCCTCGCCTGACAGAATCGTGAAGGTCCGCGAAGCGTTCGGCGTCGATTCCGACATGGAGGTTCCGGCGTTCAGCGAGGCCGACGAGCGGGTTCCCGACCTCGACCCGACCTACGTGTTCGATCCCGACACGACGATGGCGATCTGCGCCGGCTTCTCGAAGAACCGCCGGGTCATGGTCCAGGGCTATCACGGCACCGGCAAGTCGACCCACATCGAGCAGGTCGCGGCGCGGCTCAACTGGCCGATGATCCGCATCAACCTCGACGCCCACATCAGCCGCATCGACCTCGTCGGCCGCGACGCGATCGTGCTGCGCGAGGGCCAGCAGGTGACCGAGTTCCGCGAAGGGCTGCTGCCGTGGGCGCTGCAGCACCCGGTCGCTTTGGTCTTCGACGAATATGACGCCGGCCGCCCAGACGTGATGTTCGTCATCCAGCGCGTGCTCGAGGCCGAGGGCAAGCTCACCCTGCTCGACCAGAACCGCGTGATCCGGCCCAACCCCTGGTTTCGGCTGTTCGCGACCACCAACACCGTCGGCCTGGGCGACACCACCGGCCTCTATCACGGCACCCAGGCGATCAATCAGGGGCAGATGGACCGCTGGAACATCGTCACCACGCTCAATTATCTGCCGGCCGCGGTCGAGGCCCAGATCGTGCTCGCCAAGTCGGGCGAATATGACGAGCCCGGCGGCAAGGAGATCGTCGAGAAGATGATCAAGGTCGCCGACCTGTCGCGGCAAGGCTTCGTCAACGGCGACATCTCGACCGTGATGAGCCCGCGCACGGTCATCAGCTGGGCCCAGAACGCGCATATCTTCGAGGACGTCGGCTATGCGTTCCGGGTCAGCTTCCTCAACAAGTGCGACGAGGCCGAGCGGCCGCTGGTCGCCGAATATTACCAGCGCGTGTTTGGCGAGGACCTGCCCGAAAGCGTCGTCGGCAAGGCCTGATGGCCGAGCGGATCGACCAGTTTCGCCGCGTGCTGGCCGGAGCGGCGCGCGCGATCGCCAAGGACGCCGAGGTCGATGTGATGTTCGCGTCGGACGCGACGCCGGCGTCGGGCAAGACGGCGCGCGTGCCGTCGCCCGGGCCGGCGCTCGAGCCGCGGCTGGTCGCGGAAGCGCGGGGCGCGGCCGATTCGGTCGCGCTTCGCCTGCGTCATCACGACCTTAAGCTGCACGCGCGCCTGGCTCCGGCCGACGCCGATGCCCGCGCCGTGTTCGACGCGCTCGAGACGGCGCGGATCGAAGCGCTCGGGGCGAAGGCGATGGGCGGCGTGCGCGACAATCTCGCTCGCCTCACCGAGGCCCGGGTGCGCGGCGACGCGATCGTCCGCGCCCGGACCGCCGAGGAAGTGCCGCTGTCGACCGCCGTCGGGCTGCTCGCGCGCGAGCGGCTGACCGGCCAGGCCCCGCCACAGGCCGCGCAGCCGGGGCTCAAGCTGATCACGCCGTGGATCGAGGACAAGGCCGGGGCCGAGCTAGATGCGCTGGCCCTGACGCTCGACGACCAGGCCGCGTTCGCCAAGCTCTCCCGGCGGCTGCTCGAGGACCTCGAACTGGCCGCCGCAGAAGACCTCGCCGAGGATCAGCCGGAAGAAGGCGGCGACGAGGCCGAGGGCGAGCAGGGCGGCGGCGATGACGCGGACCGGGAGGGCGACGATTCGACTCCCGCCGGGGGCGACGTCGAGATGCGCGGCGAGGACGCCCAGGACGGCGAGTCGGACCAGGACAGCTCCGCCGAAATGGAGCTCGGCGAGGACGAGACCAGCGCCGGTGACGAGCTCAGCGACAGCATCTTCGCCCACGCCGGACGCCGCAACTGGGACCTCGCGCCCGAGACCGACTATAAGGTCTACACGACCCGGTTCGACGAGATCGTCGAGGCCGGCGAGCTGTGCGACGAGGAGGAGCTGGGGCGGCTCCGCGCCTATCTCGACCAGCAGATGAGCGGCCTGCAGACCGTCGTCACCCGGCTCGCCAACCGCCTCCAGCGCCGGTTGCTGGCGCAGCAGGCGCGAAGCTGGGACTTCGACCAGGAGGAGGGACTGCTCGACGCCGCGCGGCTGGCCCGCGTGGTCGTCAATCCCCGCCACGCGCTGTCTTTCAAGATCGAGCGCGACACCGAGTTCAAGGACACGATCGTGTCGCTGCTGATCGACAATTCGGGCTCGATGCGCGGGCGCCCGATCGCCATCGCCGCGATTTGCGCCGACATCCTCGCCCGGACGCTCGAGCGGTGCGGGGTCCAGACCGAGCTCCTCGGCTTCACCACCCGCGGCTGGAAGGGCGGGCAAAGCCGCGAGGCGTGGCTGGCCGACGGGCGGCCGGCCAACCCGGGCCGGCTCAACGACCTCCGGCACATCGTCTACAAGCGCGCCGACGAGCCCTACCGCCACGCCCGCCGCCACCTCGGACTGATGATGCGCGAAGGGCTGCTGAAAGAGAATATCGACGGCGAGGCGCTGCTTTGGGCGCACAACCGGCTGATCGCCCGGCCCGAGGAGCGGCGCATCCTGATGGTCATCTCGGACGGCGCCCCGGTCGACGATTCGACCGCGAGCGCCAACGGCGGCTCCTATCTCGAGCGGCACTTGCGGCAGGTGATCGAGTGGATCGAGAAGCGCTCGACGGTCGAGCTGATCGCGATCGGCATCGGCCACGACGTGACTCGCTATTATGAGCGCGCGGTGACCATCATGGACGCCGACCAGCTCGCCGGAGCAATGGTCGAGCAACTCGCCAGATTGTTTGAGACCCCCTGAAAAAAATTGGGCCCGACACGGTTTACGCGTGCCGGGCCCCCCTCGTTACGCGACGCGAGGGAACTTGCCTGTTTCCAGACGTGGCGGGGAAAAGGGGGAAACCCCGCCGGATGACAGGGGTATAAGCGATTCGCGGCCAATGGAGGCTGAACGCGGATTGCAGCCTGCGTTCAGGAAAAACGTTGGGGTTCAGGGATTTACCTTGGTTCCTCCCTGCGAGTGAAACTCGTGGGGAGGGGAACCATGCGGAGCATGGTGGAGGGGTGCTGACTCGGCGCCTTTTACCCCTCCACCATTCCCTCTGCGGGGAATGGTTCCCCTCCCCATCGCCTTGCGATGGGGAGGAACTTAGGCCGCAGCCTGCTCGGCGCCCTTCCTGGCGATCTCGCGCTTGAGCTTGCGGGCCTTGGGCGACAGCTTGTCGTCGCTGGTCTTCATCAGCCAGTTGTCGAGGCCGCCGACATGCTCGACCGAGCGCAGACCGTGGGTCGAGACGCGCAGCTTGACGCTCTGCCCGAGCGCGTCCGAGATCAGCGTCACGTTCTGCAAATTGGGCAGGAACGTGCGCTTGGTCTTGTTGTTGGCGTGGGAAACATTGTTGCCCACCTGCCGGCCCTTGCCGGTCAGCTCGCAAACCCGCGACATGGTTCTAATCCTGATTTTGGTCGAGCGCATGGGTGCGCCCGGAAAGCGCCGCCCGTTAGCGGGTGGGACCCAATTCGTCAACGTAGGCGCCGGCCCAACGTCAGAAACTCTCCACGCTCGCCGGCGTTGTGCCAGGAAACAGCTCGGGAGAAAGCACCATGCGCACGATCCTTTTCGTTCTCATCGTCGTGGTGCTCGTCCTGCTGGTCGGGGTCGGCAGCGGATTCCTCGACATCAACCAGATCCGCAGCGCCAAGGCGCCGGCGGTGTCGGCGACCGGCAACGGCATCGTCGCCAAGGGCGGGCAGACGCCGGCCTTTGACGTCCAGACCGGCTCGGTCGAGATCGGCACGCGCAATGCCACGGTCAAAGTGCCCGAACTGCAGGTCAAGGCGCCGCAAGGCCAGGCCGGGAACCAGGCCGAGCAGAACAGCGTCAACGGGATGTAGCTGACTCGCGCCGCGGCCTTGGCTAGGCCGCCGCAATGACCTTTCCGCTGCCGCCACCGATGCGCCGTGCGCTCGACCTCGCCGCCGAAGCCGCGGCGCACGGTGAGGTGCCGGTTGGGGCGGTGGTGACGTGCGGCGAGGAATTCGTTGCCGAAACCCGCAACGCGATGCGCGGCTCGTCCGATCCGACCGCGCATGCGGAAATGGCGGCGATCCGCACCGCCGCCGCCAAGCTCGGCGCGTCGCGGCTCGACGACTGCACCTTGTGGGTCACGCTCGAGCCGTGCGCGATGTGCGCCGCCGCGATCGCCCTGGCGCGGTTCAAGGCGCTGCGCTTCGGTGCCGAGGATCCCAAGGGTGGCGGGGTGGTGCACGGCGCGCGCATCTTCGCCCAGCCGACCTGCCATCACCGGCCCGACGTGCTCGGCGGGATTGGCGAAGCGGAATCGGCCGGGCTCCTCCGCAGCTTTTTCGCCGAACGGCGCTAGGCGGTTGGTCGAATAGGGTCTTCAATCGCGAACGCCGCAATGCTTTGCCGCCGGGCGTGCGGGGATTCCTTCTTCTGTCGCTGCTCGCCGTGGCAGCCGCGCCGGCACCGGCGCCCAAGCTGTGGTCGGTCCCGCCGGTCTCCACCGACCAGTTCGAATCGCATCCCGCGTTCGATCCGCGGACCGGCGACCTGTGGTTCGTCCGCTCGAGCCCGCAATTCCGCGGCTGGCGCCTCAAGGTCAGCCGCTGCACCCGGTCCGGGTGGAGCGCCGCGACCGATGCGCCGATCGCCGGCGACGGGGCCGAGGCCGATCCGTGGTTCAGCCGCGACGGCCGCACCCTGTGGTTCATTTCCACCCGGACCGGCGACGGCGTGAAGGGGCGCGGGCTCGACATCTGGCGCGCGACCCGCGACCGCGCCGGGCGCTGGGGCGCGCCGCGGCGCCTGCCGGAGCCGATCAATTCGGCCGGCAACGAATGGTTTCCCCGCCCCGACCGCGACGGCTGGCTCTATTTCGGCTCCGACCGTCCCGGCGGCCTCGGCCGGACCGACATCTGGCGGGCCCGCGAGCTGCGGGACGGCCGCTGGACGGTCGAGAACCTCGGGGCCGCAATCAACAGCGAGGGCGACGAATATGAGGCGCTGCCGAGCCCGGATGGCCGCTGGCTGCTGCTGTCCGCGGACGGCTATTACCGGTCGAACCGGGTCCGCGGCGGCTGGTCGAAGCGGGTGCGGCTCGGTTCCGAGATCAACGCCAACGGCAGCGAGATCGGCGCCGCTTTCTCGCCGAGCGGGCGGTCATGGCTGTTCGCGCGGGCGCTCGACGACCGCCGCTCGGGCGAACTGCTGCTGGTCGGCGGCGACGAGCGCTGGCCGAAGCCCTGTCCCGCTCGGCCGCGCTAGCCCGAATAAGGGACGAGGCGGATCTCGACCCGGCGGTTCGCGGCCTTTTCGGTCTCGCTCGTTTCGACCGCGTACAGCGGCGATGCTTCGCCGAGTCCGCGCGAGGCGATCCGCGCCTTGGCGACGCCGTGGCTGCCGAGGAATGCCGCCGCGGCGCTCGCCCGCTTTTGCGACAGCGCCAGATTGCCCTGCGGAGTGCCCGACGTGTCGGTGTGCGCGAGCACGTCGACATAGGTCTGGTTGAAGGTCTTGAGAGTCCGCGCGAGCTCGGTCAGGGTCGCGTCGATCTGCGGCTTGATCGCCGCGCTCCCCGGATCGAAGGTCATGGTCGCCGGAACCCGGACGAGCAGCCCGTCGGGCAGGCGGATGACGTCGATCCCGATGCCCGCGGTCTGCCGGCGCAGCTCCTGCTCGGCGCGGTACATGTAGTTGGGGATCGCCGCCGGGCTCAGCGGCCGGACCTTGGCCGCGCGGAGCTTGGCGGCGCGGGCCTTGCGGCCGCCGATGATGTCGCCGTTGAGATAGGCCGCGCCGAGGCCCAGGGCAGTGAAGGCGGCCGGGCGGACCGGCGGCGGTGGCGGCGGCTGCGAAAAGGGCCCGACCCCGCAGCCGGACAGCAGCAATATCGTCAGTGCAAGCGCAGGACAGCTGCGGGCAGGAGTCATGGTCGGGCTCCGGAAATCTGTGACGCGATGAAACCGGCCCATGCCACGGATGGTTCCGCGAGTGAACCAAACGCCAGCTTGTGAAGCGCGGCGACGACAGGCTAGACGCTATGCAACGCCGATGAGCGACCTGACTCCAATCCCGTGGCTGGACGTTCTCCTGATCCTCGCTCTCGTCGCGCTCAACGGCGTGCTGGCGATGAGCGAGCTCGCGATCGTGTCGTCCCGCGAGGCGAGACTCAAGGCCATGGCGAAGGGCGGCAGCCGCGGTGCCCAGTGCGCGCTCGACCTCTCCGCCGATCCCGGACGGTTCCTCTCGACCGTGCAGAGCGGAATCACCCTGATCGCCATCTTCGCGGGCGCTTTCTCGGGCGCGAGTCTGGGCGAGCCTACGGCGCAGCGGATGGAACTTCTCGGCCTCAAGCCGGAAACTGCCCACACGGTCGGCTTCGGCCTCGTGATCGTGCTGACCACCTATGTTTCACTGCTCATCGGCGAGATCGTCCCGAAGCAGATCGCGTTGCGCTCTCCCGAGCCGATCGCCGTGGTCATGTCGCGTCCGATGAAATGGCTTGCCAAGATTACCGCGCCGTTCGTCTGGCTGCTCAACCAATCGAGCACGCTGGTCCTCAAGCTGTTCGGCTTCAACAAGGAATCGAAGAACCATGTGACGGCCGAGGAGCTGCACCTGGTAGTCGCCGAAGCCCAGACTGCCGGCGTGCTCGAGGAGGACGAGCGGGCGATGATCTCGGGCATCGTCCGGCTCGCAGACCGGCCGGTCCGCGAAGTGATGACCCCGCGCACCGACGTCGACTGGATCGACGTCAACGCGACGCAGGAGGAGATTCGGGCAGCGCTGCTCGAAACGCCCCACAGCCGGATTCCGGTGGCCGACGGATCGATCGACAATATCGTCGGCGTCATCCGGACTGGAGACGTCCTCGCGTGCACGCTTGCCGGCCGCCCGCTCGAACTGTCCAGCCTGTGCCGCAATGCGCCGGTGATCCCTGACCTGATGGACGCGATGGACGCGCTCGCCGTGCTGCGCAGCGCCGACGTCCCGCTCGCTCTGGTCCATGACGAATATGGCCATTTCGACGGGATCGTCACGCCGGGGAGCATCCTCGCCGCGCTTGCCGGGACCTTCGCCCACGACGTCGAGCAGGGCGAGGAGCCGCCGCTGGTCGAGCGTGACGACGGCAGTTGGCTGGTCTCGGGAGCGGCGAGCGCCGACCTCCTCGCCGACCGGCTCGGCGTCAACCTGCCCAACGACCGCGACTATTCGACGGTGGCCGGGTTCGCGCTGTCGGTGCTCAAGCATTTGCCGGACACCGGCGAGACGTTCCGCCACGACGGCTGGAAGTTCGAGATCGTCGACATGGACGGGCGCAAGATCGACAAGCTCATCGCCTCCCGCCCGCGGCGCAAGGCGCCGGAAGCGGAGGCCGAAGCGGTCGGCTAGAGCTTGCCGAACCTCTGCTCGAACCCGTCGAGGTCGTCGCGCGCGAGATAATCGGCCTGCTCGACGATCCGGTCGCGGGTCAGGCGGCCGCTGAAGGCCCCCAGTTGCGCATCGATCCGCTCGATCTCGGTCGGGGTGAGGTGCGCGACCTGCTCGAACCGGGTGAAGCCGAGCGCGTGCAGCGCGTCGGCGAACTTGGGCCCGACGCCCTTCATCCGGCAAAAATCGTCACCCGGCTCCTTTGCGCCATCGAGCTCGCGCCGGACCGGCGCCCGGAGCAGCTCGCCGGTGACGTCGCTGGCCGCCGACGCCGCCTCTCCCGCCAGCCCGCGACCGACCGTGCGGGCGGCCATGTGCGGCCGGACCGGAGCGCTGTCGGTCAGGGTCACTCTTTGCCTCGGCCGGAGCAGGATCAGCGCCAGGGCCAGCGCCACGACGATCACCACCAGCCACCAATATTCGCGGATCACATCCATTCCGGTCACCAATTCCACTGCGCGTTATACCGTCGGCGAAGCTCGATGAGATAGGCCAGCCCGGCCCCAACAAGGAAGCCGAGAATGGCGGCAAGTGCGCCCTCGGCGATCAGCGGCAGCCCGCCGGGCTCGTTGCGCCAGGTCGCGCCGCTGACTCCGGGGACCTGGCTGAACAGGCGAGCTAGCTCGCCGCGCTGGAAATCGTCGGCCGGACCGGTCAGGATCAGCCGGCGGGTCAGCGGCCCGCGATGGAGCTGGGCGGTCACGGCCTTCATCTCGTAATAATCGAGCGACTCCCGGGCCATTCGGTCGACGCGGCCAGCGAACCGGTCCGCGGCGCCGAGCGGCCCGTGCCACAGCGCCGCCGCGCCGATCGTCGCGGCGAAGCCGACCGCGATCGCCAGCTTCCACCGGCCGCGGCGGAAGCCGATCGTCGCCGCCACGGCGCCGATCACCAGGCCGGCCGCCAGGAGCGGCCAGACATAGTCCCACAGCGGGCTCACGCCGGGGACCGTTCGAGCTCGCGCCAGCCGATGTCGCTGCGGTGGAACCCGTCGGCGAAATCGATCTGGTCGACCGCCCGGTAGGCGCGCGCCCGGGCGCTGGCGAACGTGTCGGCGACCGCGGTCACGGCGAGGACCCGGCCGCCCTTGGCGACCAGCCCGCCGGCGGTCAGCGCCGTGCCGGCGTGGAACACGGTGACCCCGTCGACTCGCTCGGCGGCCTCGATTTCGCGAATCGCGCCGCCGCTCGCCGGCTGCCCGGGATAGCCGCGCGCGGCGACGATCACCGTCATCGCATGCCTGGCCGCGAGCCGGGGCGCCTCGATCTCGGCCAGCCGGCCGGTCGCGACGGCGTGCAGCAGCTCGGCAAAATCGCCCTCGACCAGCGGCATGATCGCCTCGCACTCGGGATCGCCGAAGCGGACGTTATATTCGATCAGCCGGGGGCCTTCGGCGGTCAGCATCAGCCCGGCGTAGAGCACGCCGCTGAACGGCGTCCCGGCCGCGGCCAGCGCACGCGCGGTCGGCCGGACGATCTCGTCCATCGCCCGGCTCTGCAGCCCGGCGGTCAGCACCGGCGCCGGGGCGTAGGCGCCCATTCCGCCGGTGTTCGGCCCGGTGTCGCCTTCACCGACTCGCTTATGGTCCTGCGCCGAGGCGAACGGGACGGCGGTCGCGCCGTCGACCAGCGCGAACAGGCTCGCTTCCTCGCCAGCCAGGAATTCCTCGACCACCAGCGGCCCGTCGCCGGCGGCGTTGATCGCGGCCTCGGCTTCCGCGCGGCTCATGGCCACGGTCACGCCCTTGCCGGCGGCGAGCCCGTCGGCCTTGATCACGACCGGGACGGCGAAGCGGTCGAGCGCCGCCAGCGCCTCGTCCATGCGCTCCGCCCGGACATAGGCAGCGGTCGGAATTCCATGGTCCCGGCACAGGTCCTTGGTGAAGCCCTTCGACCCTTCGAGCCGGGCGGCGGCGGCGTTCGGCCCGAACACGGCGATCCCCGCCGCGCGCAACGCATCGCCGACGCCGGCGACGAGCGGGGCCTCGGGACCGACAACGACGAGGTCGATGGCCGCGCGCCGGGCCAGGTCGACGACCGCGCGGGGGTCGCAGGGATCGATCGCAAGGCACTCCGCCCAGCGCGCAATCCCCGGGTTGCCCGGCGCGGCGACGAGCGTGTCGCAGCTCGGCGATTGCCTCAGGCGCCAGCCGAGCGCATCCTCGCGGCCGCCCGACCCCAAGAGCAGAATATTCATGGATCTCCCTGACGACACCAGTCCCGGCCTGTTAGCGAGTGTCGCTCCCGGCGACAATTCGCCGCCGCTCAGCGTCAGCGAACTGTCGGGGGCGCTCAAGCGGACGATTGAAACCGCTTTCGGCCAGGTTCGCGTCCGCGGCGAGATTTCCGGCTTCAAGCGCCACGCATCCGGCCATTGCTACTTCACGCTCAAGGACGAGAATGCGTGCATCGATGCGGTGATCTGGCGCAGCAGCGCAGTCGCGCTCGCCTTTCGCCCGGAGGACGGCGCCGAAGTCATCGCGACCGGCCGCCTGACGACTTATCCCGGCCGCTCAAAGTATCAGATCGTGGTCGAGCGGATGGAGCTGGCGGGCGCGGGCGCCCTGCTCGCCCTGCTCGAGCAGCGGCGCAAGGCGCTGGCCGCGGAAGGGCTGTTCGCGCCCGAGCGGAAGCGGCGGCTGCCCTTCCTGCCGCGGGTGATCGGGGTGGTCAGCTCGCCGACCGGCGCCGTGATCCGCGACATCCTGCATCGGCTCGAGGACCGTTGCCCGACCCATGTCATCCTGTGGCCGGTTCCGGTCCAGGGCGAAGGCGCGGCGATGCGGATCGCCGAAGCCATCCGCGGCTTCCCGAAGGTCGAGCCGCGTCCCGACCTGCTGATCGTCGCGCGCGGCGGCGGCTCGATCGAGGATCTGTGGGCGTTCAACGAGGAGGAGGTGGTGCGAGCGACGGCCGAATCGCCCGTTCCGGTGATTTCCGCCGTCGGCCATGAGACCGACACAACACTGATCGACCACGCCGCGGACCTGCGCGCGCCGACTCCGACCGCGGCCGCAGAGCTGGCCGTTCCGGTCCGTTCCGAATTGCTCGCCCAGATCGGCGAGCTCGCGCACCGCGCCCGGCATTGCCTCGAGCGCCGGACGGACGGCGCCCGCGAGCGTTTCCAGCTGACCACCGCCCGCTGGCCGGAGCCGCAGGCGATCTTCGCCCCGGTCGGGCAGCGCCTCGATGATCTCGGCGAACGGCTTCCGCGGTCGCTTGCCGCGCGCGCGGGCCATGCGCGCGCCGACATGAATCTGGTCGCCGGCCGCCTCCGCCGCGAGCTCATCGACCAGCGGATTGCGCGCCTCTCCGAGCAGCTCGGTGCGCTGTGGCGGACGGCCGAGCTGGCGCATCCCGAGCGACCGCTGGCGCGCGGCTTTGCCCGCGTCACCGACCGGGACGGCAAGACTCTGATTCACGCGTCCGACGCGCGCGCCGCGCGCGAGCTTCGCCTGCGCTTCGGCGACGGCTCGGTCGATGCCGTCGTCGCCGGCGAGCGCGACAAGCTGCCGGTTGAGCGGAAGCCGCGGCGTTCCTATGTCGTTCCGCAGCCCGGCCTGTTCGATCCGCCGGAGGAGTGACAAGCATGCTGATGAGCGGAAGCGGCCGAGCCGCGCGGGTCCATTATCTGGCCGGGACGTTCCGGCTGCTGTCGGACGGCGATCACGTTGTCTGCGCGATTACCGGCGCCCACATCCCGCTGCACGAGCTGCGCTATTGGAGCGTCGCGCGCCAGGAGCCCTACGCCGACGCCGCCGCCAGCTTCGAAGCCGAGCGCCGGGCGGGCGCGAATCGTTAGCCGATCCGCTTGACCTTGTACCCGGGCTGACCGTTGAGGCGCAGGAAGAAGGCGCCGAACGAGCCGCGGTGGACGACCACCTTTTGCCCCTTTGCCGGCGGCAGCCCGAGCTGGGCGTCGTCGGTCTGGCCCCACACCGACCCGTCGGCCAGGGTAATCGTCCAGCCGGTATAGGCGTTGTGGGAGAAGGACGTAACGGTGCTGGAGATCTCCTTCACCTCGTCCTCGTTGCCGCCGAACAGGCCGCCGAAGTCCGGGATCGAAAAGCCGAACAGCGAGCGCTTGGCCGCCGTCGCGCGGGCCTTGTCGATCATCACCAGGTCGCGTTTGGCGATCGCCTGATCGACCGCCGCAGTCTCCCGGTCGAAGCAGGCGAGGCGCTGCGCACTGTCCTGAATCGAGCGGCAGGCGAGCAGCCGCTGCATGTTTGCCGGAGTGCCGGAAGCAGGCTGCCGCCTGGCTCCGGCGGCCGGACTTGCAAGTAGGGCCAAAGCAGTTGAAATCAAAAGAAATTTGCGCATGTTCACAGGTCCCCGACAGTGCCTCGTGAAGCTATGCCGACCTTAGCGAAAAGCACAAGCGAACGCTGTTGCAAAATTGATACAGCGCATTGACAACTCGCGCCCGCAACCGTCGCGCCCGTTGCCAGCCTCTCCCGCGTTCACTTATCACAAGGTGCAGTTCGGCAAAGTTGCGTTTGCCGTTCCACGGCAGTCGTGCCTCCGGCGCGGCTAGTGAAGGGGAAGATTTCTATGACCGATTTCCGTCAGCGCCTGCTCGCGACCACTCTTTTGGTTGGCGCCGGCTTGGCCGCTTCGCCTGCGTTCGCGCAGGACACGCAGACGCCGAAGCCGCTCTGCCCGCCGGGCGCGCCGCCGCCCAATGCGAACTGCACGGCGCAGGACGCTGCGACGAGCAATCAGCCCGAGACGACCGCTCCGGTCGAAGGGACCACGACTCCGTCGACCAACGCCCAGGGCGCTCCGGTCCAGAGCGGTGGCGACATCGTCATCACCGGCTCGCGCATTCCGCAGCCGAACCTGACCTCGGCGAGCCCGGTGACGGTGCTCAACAGCCAGGACATCAAGCTCCAGGGCACGACCCGCACCGAGGATCTGATCAACTCGCTGCCGCAGTCCTTCGCGGCGCAAGGGTCGAACATCTCCAACGGCTCGACGGGTACCGCCTCGGTCAACCTGCGCGGCCTCGGCTCGCAGCGCACCCTGGTGCTGGTCAACGGCCGCCGTCTGCAGCCGGGCGACCCGCGTCTCGGATCGATCGCGGACATCAACTTCATCCCGTCGGCCATCGTGAAGCGCGTCGACGTGCTGACCGGCGGCGCCTCGTCGGTCTACGGCGCGGACGCGGTCGCGGGCGTCGTCAACTTTATCATGGACACCAACTTCCGCGGCCTGCGCATCGACGCCCAGGCCTCGACGTTCATGCATTATAACGACTCGCCCGACCGGATCATCGGCGGCAATTTCGCGGCCAACCGCAACTTCCGCCCGCCGCACGGCCAGAGCGTCAACGGCGGCGCGCAGGACCTCGCGATCGCGTTCGGCGCCGGATTCGACGACAACCGCGGCTCGATCACGGCCTATGCCACCTACCGCAAGCAGGACGCCGTCCTTGAGGCGAGCCGCGACTATTCGTTCTGCTCGCTCGCCGCGCGCACGGCGGCCCAGGGCGGCGCCGGCAGCGGCACGAATGGTTCCGACTTCAACTGCGGCGGTTCGGCCACCTCGGCGTTCGGCACCTTCTTCACCAACGTTGGCACCTTCCACGTCGAAGGCAACCAGTTCGTTCCGGGCTCGATCCCGTTCAACTTCGGCCCGTACAACTTCTACCAGCGGCCGGACGAGCGCTACACGTTCGGCACCTTTGCCGAATATGAGATCAGCTCGGGGGCGAAGCCGTACCTCGAAGCGATGTTCATGAACGACGTGTCGAACTCGCGCATCGCGCCGTCGGGAGACTTCTTCAACACCACCACCATCAACTGCGACAACCCGCTGCTCTCGACCCAGCAGTTCAACAAGATCTGCGTGCCGACCAACACGTTCGTCGACTCGCAAGGCGTGACCCGGGCGATCTCCTACACCGGCCGGCGCAACGTCGAAGGCGGCGGCCGCGAGGACCACCTCGAGCACACCGCTTACCGCATCGTCGGCGGTATCCGCGGCGACCTGCTCAAGGGCGTGTCCTACGACACTTACTACCAGTTCGGCACCACCCGGCTGTCGCAGGTTTACCTGAACGACTTCTCGGTCCGGCGGCTGAACATGGCGCTCGACGTCATCGCCAACCCGGCGGTCGGCGGCGTGCCGGGCGTTGCGGCCGGCACCCCGGTCTGCCGCGCGGCCCTTCCGGGCACCGGCCCGGGCGGCGGTGCGCTCGATGCGACCTGCGTCCCGTACAACATCTTCATCACGGGCGGAGTCACTCCGGAGGCCCTGGCCTACCTGCAGACCCCGCTGATCCTGAAGGGCCACGTCAACGAGACCATCGCCAACGCCAACATCACGGTCGACGGCGGCGAGTACGGCGTGCAGACGCCGTGGTCGGATCGCGGCATCGGCCTCAACTTCGGCGGCGAGTATCGCAAGGAAGCGCTGGAGACGACGCCGGACGTCCAGTTCCAGACTGGCGACGGCGCGGGCCAGGGTGCTCCGACCCTGCCGGTCAGCGGCCACTTCGACGTGCGCGAGGCGTTCGCCGAATTGCAGATCCCGATCGTCAGCCATTCGTTCTTCGAGGAACTGACGCTCGGCGCCGGCTATCGCTATTCAGACTACAAGGTCGCCGGGAACCACTTCAACACCGACACCTACAAGCTGTCGGTGGAGTTCGCCCCGATCCACGACGTCCGGGCCCGGGCGAGCTACAACCGCGCTGTCCGCGCACCGAACGTGGTCGAGCTCTTCACCAACCAGTTCGTCGGTCTCGGCGGAACGGTCGACCCGTGCGCCGGCGCAGTGCCGACGGCGACCGCCCTGCAATGCGCCAACACTGGGGTCGGGTCCGGCTTCGGCACCTACGGGGCGATCGCCGCCAACCCGGCGAACCAGTATAACGCGCTGTTCGGCGGCAACACCCAACTGTCGCCGGAGAAGGCCGATACTTACACGGTCGGCCTCGTGATCCAGCCGCGGTTCGTTCCGGGCTTCGCCTTCACGGTCGATTATTTCGACATCAAGATCAAAAACTTGATCAGCACACTTGGGTTCCAGACGATCATGAGCCAGTGCCTGGCGACTGGCGATGCGTTCTTCTGCTCGAAGATCCATCGTACGCCGGGCAACGGTTCGCTGTGGTTGTCGCAGACCGGGTTCATCGAGACCACCAACACCAACATCGGTGGCCTCCGGACCAAGGGTATCGACCTCAACGGCACCTACTCGCGCCGCCTGGGCGGGATGGGGACGGTCAACGTCAGCTACGTGTCAACCTTCCTGAAGAAGCTCGATATCGATACGGGCGTTGTTCCGTCTACCGGGACCGGGAATGGCCGGTTCGACTGCGCCGGCCTCTACGGCAACACCTGCGGCAGCTTCCTGACCGGCGCTCCGAACCCGAAATATCGCCACAAGCTGCGGCTCGGGTTCACGATGCCGAACGGCCTCGGAATCTCCGGCCAGTGGCGCTACTTCTCGTCGGTCAAGAACGACGGCCTCGAAGAGGATTGCGACATCAACCAGCCTAACGTGGGACTTGGTGGCGCTTGCATAGCCAACGTTGCGGACGCCAACCGGAAGATCCCGTCGCAGAGCTACTTCGACCTGGCTCTGACGGCTCGCCTGGCGGATCGCTACAACTTCCGCCTCGGCGCCAACAACGTGTTCGACAAGCGGCCTCCGATCGTCGGCGGCGAAGTGTCGAACGCACCGTTCGGCAACGGCAACACCTTCCCGCAGGTCTACGACGCGCTGGGACGGTACCTGTTCGCCGGCGTGACGGTCGACTTCTAAGCCGATCGTCCACGACCAAGATTGCGGCGGGCCTCCTCGTGAGGTCCGCCGTTTTCTTTTGCGGCGTTCCGGTTAGACTTCCGCGGTCATGACCGACCAGTTCACGACCGCGATGCAGTTGCTGCTCGGCGACCGGCCGACGCTGGACGATGTGCAGCAGGCAGCAGGCCTGCTCGAAGCCGCGTCAGCGGAGGGGCATGCCGAAGCCAGTGAGCGCCGCTCCTTGCTCGACGCCCTCGGCAGCGCGCGCCCGCCGGACTGGGACCGGGCGCTCGATCATCTCGCTCTCGCCGCCCGGCAAGGTTCGCGGCTCGCCCAGGAACAGTTGCTGCTGCTGCGCGACAACCAATCCGACCCGGTGGTCCCGGCGGACGCGGATCCCGAGGCGTGGGCAAAAGTCCGAGCAAGCATCCCGCTCGAGCAACGCATGCAGCCCGGCGAGACGCAAAGCTTGTCGGACTCGCCGCGCATCCGCCTCATCCGGCGGTTCGCGACCCCCGCCGAATGCCGCTGGCTGATCGCGCTCGGCCGGCCGCAACTCGGTCCGGCGACGGTCTTTGACCAGTCCACCGGCACGCAAATGCTTGACCCGAGCCGCGACAACAGTTTCTTCGTCCTGCGGCTCGGCGAGATGAACGTCCTGACCGAAGTGATCCGCAACCGAATTTCGGCCGCGACGCGGCTGCCGGTGCCGCTGTTCGAGCCGTCCCAGCTGCTCCATTACTCGGTCGGCCAACGGTTCAAGCTGCACCATGATTTCCTCGATCCGGCCAACCCCGCCTATGCCGAGTCGCTGGGAACGTTCGGGCAGCGGATCGCGACCTTCCTGATCTATCTCAACGCCGGCTATTCGGGTGGCGAGACCAGCTTTCCAAGAATCGGCCTCAACTATCGCGCCGAACCGGGCGATGCCCTGTTCTTCGCGAATGTGACTCGCGACGGGGCCCCCGATCCGAGCACGCTCCACGCCGGTTTGCCACCGACTGCGGGCGAGAAGTGGGTCTTTTCGCAATGGATTCGCGATCGCCTGCCTGGGCGCTGAACGGACGGTCGGGCGCGCTTCAGCGCTTTGCAATTCCATCGTCCGCCGCCATGATGGCGGGAAATGACGGAAGCCCAGCAACTGGAACAGCAGGCCGACCGAGCCGCGGCGGCCGGCCAATACGGGATGGCGAAATCGCTGCTCGAGCAGGCGGTCGGCGGCGGCGGCTCGAGCTTTGAGCTGTGGCACAAGCTGTCGGCGATGCGCAAAGCCTCGGGCGACCCGCGCGGCGCGCTGATGGCGATCGACCAGGCTTTGACCTTCTCGCCGCTCGACTTCTCGGCCCTGCTGGCACGGGCCATGATCCTCGACCAGCTCGGTGAGCCGGGCGCCGGGGAGGGATACGGACAGGCGCTTGCCCAGCTCCGGTCGGACGAGGACATTCCGGTCGAGCTGCAGGCAGCGGTCGCCCATGCGCGCCAGCGTCGCGACGAGTATCGTAAGACGCTCGGACGCTATCTGACGGGCAATCTTCCGGCGGATCTGAGCCCGGCCGAACGGGCCCGCGCCGAGCGCTTCGTCGCCAATCGCACGCGCACCGCCGAGCACTTTCATCAGCGTCCGTCGGATTATCACTTCCCCGGTCTGCCGGAGATCGAGTTCCATGATCGCGACTTGTTTCCGGGGCTTGCCGCACTCGAACAAGCGACGCCGCTGATCCGCGCCGAGTTCGATGCGTTGATTGCGGCCGAAGTGGCGGAGATGGTCCCCTACGTCCAATATCCCGAGCGGCTGCCGCTGCGGCAATGGAAAGAGCTCAACAACAACCCGAAATGGACCGCCATCCACCTGTTGCAAAACGGCTGGCGAGTCGAGGCCAACGCGCGGCACTGCCCCAAGACCCTCGAGGCGATCGCGGGGATGGACCAACCGACGGTTCCGGGCGCTTCGCCGGTGGCGATGTTCTCCCTGCTCGCGCCGCATACCAGGATCCCGCCCCACACCGGCGTCGCGAACACGCGGCTGGTCTGCCACCTGCCCCTGATCGTCCCCCCCAAGTGCGGCTTCCGGGTCGGCGGGACGACGCGCGAGTGGCGCGTCGGCGAGGCGTTCGTGTTCGACGACACGATCGAGCATGAAGCGTGGAACGAGAGCGACGAGCTCCGCGTGGTGCTGATCCTCGACCTGTGGCCGCCGGCGCTCGGCCCCGGCGACCGAAGGGCGGCCGCCGCCGTGATCGGCGCGAGCAACGCGAACTTCCTGGCCAGCAATGACCACCGCGACCGCCAGGGTTGACCCGGCCCGGGTCCTCGACCAGGCGATCGCGGCCCTCAACGCCCCGGGCGCGCAATTGCCGCTCGCGGACGTCGAGCGCGCCCTCGGGGTTACCCCGAACGACCCGCGCCTGTGGCACGTCAAGGGCCTGATCCACCGGCTGCAGGACCGCCGCGAACTGGCGCTTCCGGCCCTGCGCCGGGCGGTGGAGCTGGCGCCGAATGAGCCGCTGATCGTCCACGGCCTCGCCAAGACATCGCTCGAGGCGGGCCTGCCGAGCGTCGACCTGTTCGCCCACGCGATGAAGGTCAATCCCAACAAGCCGGAGGTTGTCAGGGGGCTGGTCGCCGCGCTCCTTGCCGAGGGCCGGGCCGAGGACGCTGTCGCCGGGCTCGAGAGCGCCCTGCGCCGCTCGCCGCTGTGGACCGAAGGTCACGGCCTGCTGGCCGCGATGCGCTGGGCGGAAGGCGAACGGGAAGGGTTCACCCGAGGCTTTGACGAGGCTTTGGTCGAGCATCCCAACAGCATGGAGCTGCGCCGCGACCAGCTCGTGCTGCTGGTCGAAGCCCGGCACTTCGACGACGCCATGGCCCGGGTCGAAGACGGCAAGCGGCGGTTCGGCGACCATGTCCTGTTCGCCTCGCACGAGGCCGCGATCCGGTCGGAGAGCGGAGACCTCGACGCCGCCGACCGACTGTTCACCGAGCTTGCGGCGCTGGACTTCGCCAATATCGAGATGTGGCATGTGCGCCATCTGCTCCGCTCCGGCCGTGCAGCCGAGGCCAGCGCGCTCATGGACCGCTGGCTCGACACTGCCGATCAGGACCTGTTTTGGCCCTATGCGGCGACGGCCTGGCGGATCACCGGCGACGGCCGGTCGGAATGGCTCGAGGGAGATGACCGATTCGTCGGCGTCTACGACATCGGCGACCGGCTCCCGTCGCTGGACCGGCTCGCCGAGACGCTGCGCAAATTGCACGTCTCGAAGAGCGAGTTCCTGTCGCAGTCGGTGCGCGGCGGCACCCAGACCGACGGCAATCTGTTCCATCGAATCGAGCCGGACATCGTCGCGCTGCGCGAGGCGGTCCGCGCCGCCGCCGCCGAGCATGCGGCGCGGCTGCCGCCGGTCGACGCGGCGCATCCGCTGCTGCGCCACCGGCCCGAGCGGATTCAGTTCACCGGGGCCTGGTCGGTTCGCCTGCTGGCGGGAGGTTTCCACTCGAACCATGTTCATCCCGCCGGTTGGCTGAGCTCGGCCTTCTATGTCGTGCTTCCGCCCGATGTCGGTCGGGACGAAGCGGGGTGGTTGACGCTCGGCGGAGCCCACGCGGAGCTTGGTGTGGATGTTCCACCGCACCGGGTCATCGAGCCCAGGCCCGGCCGGCTTGCGCTGTTCCCGTCGTGGATGTGGCACGGGACCCGGCCGTTCGGCGAGGGCGAGCGGATGACCGTCGCGTTCGACGTTGCGCGTACCGGCTGACTGTGCCTCGCCATCCCGCGGCGATTGGGCTAAGCGTCGCGCCGATCCATCTGCGGAGGTGCTCGGATGAAGATTCTCTCCACCCTGGTCCTGGCGGCGGCGGCGATGAGCTCGGCCGCGACTGCCCAAGTGACCAGCATCGCAACTGCGAACCCGGCTCCGAAGGGCGGCGCGCAGGACCTTAACAAGATCGTCTGCGAGGTCGACGAGACGACCGGGACCCGGCTCGGTGCGCGCAAGGTGTGCAAGACCGTGCTCGAGTGGCAGCAGTTCAAATATGAAGTCCACCAGGGCCTTCAGAAGTTCCAGCAACAGGCGACCTCGACGGGAATCCCCGCCAACTGATTCGAACCTATCGCCGCTCGAGGCCGGCGATCGGCCACAATTGCTCGCGGTAGTTGCGCCAGCGTCCCGACGAGCGCGCGTGCAGCGGCTGGCGCACCTGCCACACGCTCGCGGTCCTGACCGGCGCCGCGCCGGTGTGGAAGTCGAGCAGGCCGTCTTCCCAGTCGAGGCCGAGGAAGGCCAGCAGGCGCTCGATCACGGGCCGCGGCTCGCGCACCAGCTCGTCATAGTCGAGATCGAAAATATCGTTCGGATACAATGATTTCCAGTGCGCCATCAGCCGCTCATACTGGCCGTGCCAATGGGCTGCGTCGGCAAGGTCGAGCGCGTAGGCCATGCCGGGATCGAGATGCAGGAAATAGAGCGACAGCAGATTGTCGAGCGGGTCGCGCCGGGTGTGGACGATCTTCGCTTCGGGGAACAGCGTTTTGATGAGGCCGAGATGGAGGAAGTTGTCGGGCCGCTTGTCGGTCAGCAGCGTGCCGTCATGGGGCGGTAGCCCGCTCCGGTAGAAGTCGCGCCAATCCTCCAGCGTCCGCGCGTCGGCGGCAGGGACAGCTTCGGGATAACCGTCGATCCGTGCGACCAGCGCCGGGACCAGGTCGAGCTCGCCGCCAGCGGTCACCCGGCTGTGGGCGCCGAGGATTTGCTCGACCAGCGTCGAGCCGGAGCGGAACAGCCCGCACACGAAGATCGCCGGCGCAGGTTCCGCGCCTGAGCTGCGTTGCGCGAACGAATCGATCAATCGCTGGGCGAAGCGCTCGTGTCCGGCGCGGTCATAAGCGGCGCCGGTCGCCGTGCGGCTGGCGGCGTTGGCCGAGCGGGCGGCGTCGAAGGCCTCCTCATGGCGGCCGGCGGTGTCGAGCAGGCCGGCGAGCGCGAAGCCGAGATCGGCCTGCTCGTCCGGGGCCGCGCCGGCGATGGCGATTTTGAGCCGTTGCGCGAGCGTCCCGTCGAGCTCGGCTGCGTGGGACACGCCGGCGAGCCGGGCCAGCGCCAGGCTGTTGCCCGGCTCGACCGCGAGCGCCCGTTCATAGGCGGCGCGGGCGCCTGGACGGTCGCCCAAATCTTCACGCAGATTGCCGAGATTGAGCAGCGCCGGAACGTAATCGGGATTGTCTTCCAGCGCGGCGTCCAGCTCTTGGGCGGCGTCGGCGGGCCGGTGCAGATAGTCGGACAGGATCACCGCGCGGTTGAGCCGCACCTCCTCCGGGTCGCGAACGCCGAGGTCGAGCGCGCGCGCATAGGAATCGAGCGCGGCCTCGAAGCGGCGCGCTTTGCGCTGCAGCCAGCCGAGGTTGTACCAGCTGTCCGCGAGATCGGGCTTGGCGGCGAGCAGCCGCTCATAGGCGGCGATCGCCTCCTCGACGGGCCCGAGCGTGCGCAGCCGCGATGCCTCGCGCAACAGGTCCTGCCAATCGTCCACGGAACGCACCTAAACAGCCGCGGGCGCGCGCGTCGAGGTTGACGTGGCGGTTGCGGCGGTCACCATGCGCCGCGATGAGCAACGAAGCGGCGCTTGCGAACCGGCGGGGGATGGAGTCGCTTCGGAGCGGCGACGCCGCCGCGGCCGCGGAACATTTCAACCAGGCGTGCCGCGCCGATCCCGCGGCTGCCGAGCTGTGGATCAACCTCGCCACCGCCTACCGCCTGCTCGGCGATGATGAGCGCGAGCGAAGCGCACTCGAACAGACGCTGGCGATCGACCGGCGCGATCTCATGGCGCTGATCCGCCTGGCGCAGCTGCATGAGCGGCTCGCCGAGGAGGGGCCGGCGACCAACCGGTGGAGCGACGTGCTGGCGCTGGCGTCGGCCATCGATCAGCCCGCGCCCGAGCTCACCGCCTTGCTCGCGCAGGCGCGGGCCTACGTCGAACGGCAGCGTCACCAGCTCGCGGGCCTGCTCGATGCCGCGCTCGAACCGGGTCTCGCCGGCGCAGCGGAGCGCGACCGCCGCCGAGTCCGCGCCGCCGCCGACGTCATGCTCGGCCGCCGCCCGGTCTATGCGAACGACTGCCACGGGCTGCACTACCCGTTCCTCCCGGCCGACGAATTCTTCGACCGCGGGCAGTTCGCGTGGTTCGACGCGCTCGAAGCCGCGACCGGGACGATCCGAGCCGAGCTCCAGGCGATCCTCGCCGGGCGCGATCCGGGACTCGCGCCTTATGTCGAGCAGCCGTCCGGGGTGCCGGAAAACAAATGGACGCCGCTCGACCGCTCGCTCGACTGGGGCGCGCTGCACCTGTGGCGCGACGGCGAGCGGAACGAGGAGGCGTGCGCGCGAGCGCCGCAGACGGCGGCGCTGGTCGAGACCCTGCCGCTGTGCCGCATCCCGGGCCGCGCGCCGGCGGTGTTCTTCTCGATCCTCAAGGCCGGCGCGCACATCCCGCCGCACACCGGGGTGACCAACGTTCGCGCGATCGTCCACCTGCCGCTGATCGTGCCAGACGGCTGCACATTCCGCGTCGGCGGCGAGACCCGCGCCTGGGTCGAAGGCGAAGCGTTCGCATTCGACGACACCATCGAGCATGAAGCGCGCAATCCGACCGATCGCGACCGGGCAGTGCTGATCCTCGACACCTGGAACCCGCACTTGAGCGAAGCCGAACGCCGGATGATCTGCACCCTTTACCAGGTGACCGCACCACAGCACGGGCCGATGCGCGCGGACTAGGCGGCCGCTCGCTCCTCGCCCGCCGGAGTCAGCACCAGTTGCCCGTCGCCCTCGTCGACCCGCACCACCGACCCGTCGGCAATCTCGCCGGCGAGGATCTTGTCGGCCAGCGGATCCTGCAGATATTTCTGCACCGCGCGCTTCAGCGGCCGGGCGCCGTAGACCGGGTCGTAGCCGACCCGGCCGAGCCAGGCGCGGGCGGCGTCGGTCAGCTCGAGCCGGATCTTGCGGTCCTCGAGCAGCTTACCGAGCCGCGCGACCTGGATGTCGACGATCGGGCCCATGTGTCCGGCGCTCAAGCGATGGAACAGGATGATCTCGTCGAGCCGGTTGAGGAACTCCGGCCGGAAATGACCGCGGACCACCTCCATCACCTGTGCCTCGACCTTCTCGACCGGATCGTCGTCGCCGAGCGCGGCGAGATATTGCGACCCGAGGTTCGAGGTCAGGATGATGATCGTGTTGGTGAAATCGACCGTGCGCCCTTGGCCGTCGGTCAGCCGGCCGTCGTCGAGCACCTGCAAAAGCACGTTGAACACGTCGCCGTGCGCCTTCTCGACCTCGTCGAACAGCACGACCTGATAGGGCCGGCGGCGGACCGCCTCGGTCAGCACGCCGCCTTCCTCATAGCCGACATAGCCCGGCGGCGCGCCGATCAGCCGCGCGACCGCATGCTTCTCCATGAACTCGCTCATATCGATACGGACCAGCGCGTGACTGTCGTCGAACAGGAACTCGGCTAGCGCCTTGGTGAGCTCGGTCTTGCCGACGCCGGTCGGGCCGAGGAACAGGAACGAGCCGAGCGGCCGGTTCGGGTCCTGGAGGCCGGCCCGCGCCCGACGGACGGCGGCCGAGACGGCCTTGACCGCATCCTCCTGGCCGATCACCCGCGCACCGATCGTTTCTTCCATCGCCAGCAGCTTGTCGCGCTCGCCCTCCATCATCCGCTCGACCGGGATTCCGGTCCAGCGGCTGACCACGCCGGCGATATCCTCGGCGGTGACTTCCTCGCGCAGCATCGCGCCCTTGGCCGCGGCCTGGGCATCGGCGAGCTGCTTCTCGATCTCGGGGATGCGGCCGTATTGGAGCTCGCCGGCCTTGGCGAGGTCGCCCGCGCGCTGCGCCTGCTCGAGCTCGAGCCGGGCCGAATCGAGCTGCTCCTTGAGCCTGGCCTCGGCCGAGATCTTCTCCTTCTCCGCTTGCCAGCGCTGGGTCAGCTCGGCCGACTGCTGCTCGAGATTGGCGAGCTCCTCCTCGAGCTTGGCCAGCCGGTCCTTGGACGGCTTGTCCTGCTCCTTCTTGAGCGCCTCGCGCTCGATCTTGAGCTGGATGATCCGGCGATCGAGATTTTCGATCTCCTCCGGCTTCGACTCGACCTCCATCCTGATCCGGCTCGCGGCCTCGTCCATCAGGTCGATCGCCTTGTCGGGCAGGAAGCGGTCGGTGATGTAGCGGTTGCTCAAGGTCGCCGCGGCGACGATCGCGGCGTCGGTGATGCGGACGCCGTGGTGGAGCTCATATTTCTCCTTGAGCCCGCGGAGGATCGAGATGGTGTCGGGCACGGTCGGCTCGCCCACGAACACCGGCTGGAAGCGCCGTTCGAGCGCCGCGTCCTTCTCGACATGCTTGCGATATTCGTCGAGCGTCGTCGCACCGATGCAGTGCAGCTCGCCGCGCGCCAGCGCCGGCTTTAGCAAATTGCCGGCGTCCATCGCGCCTTCGGCCTTCCCGGCGCCGACCAGGGTGTGCATCTCGTCGATGAACAGAATGATGTCGCCCGCGGCCTGCTTGACCTCGTCGAGCACGCCTTTCAGGCGCTCCTCGAACTCGCCGCGATACTTGGCGCCGGCGATCATCGCTCCGAGATCGAGCGCGAGCAGCCGCTTGTCCTTGATACCGTCGGGCACGTCGCCGTTGGCGATGCGCAGCGCGAGGCCTTCCGCGATCGCGGTTTTGCCGACCCCCGGCTCACCGATCAGCACCGGATTGTTCTTGGTTCGCCGCGCCAGCACCTGAACGGTGCGCCGGATCTCCTCGTCGCGGCCGATGACGGGGTCGAGCTTGCCCTCACGCGCGGCGTCGGTCAGGTCGCGGGCGTAGCGCTTGAGCGCGTCGTAGCGGTCCTCGGCGCCCTGCGTGTCGGCGGTGCGCCCGCCGCGCAGCTTGTCGATCGCCGCGTTCAGCGCCTGGGCGGTCAGGCCCGCCTTGGCCAGCGCGCCGCCGACGTCGGTGTTCTTGGCCAGCGCAATCGCCAGCAGGATGCGCTCGACCGTGACATAGCTGTCGCCGGCCTTCTTCGCGATCTGCTCGGCCTGGTCGAGGATTCGGATCGTGTCGCCGTCGATGCCCGGGGCCTGGGTCGCGCCGCTGCCGGTGACCGCCGGGATTTTCGAGACCAGCAGGTCGACCTCGCGTTGGGCGGCCTTGGCATCGCCGCCGGCGGCATTGATCAGGCCGGCCGCCATCCCCTGCTCGTCGTCGAGCAGCGCCTTCAGCAAATGGGCCGGGGCGATCCGCTGATGATGCTCGCGCACGGCGATCGTCTGCGCCGCCTGGAGGAAGCCGCGGGCGCGATCGGTCAGTTTCTCGAAATCCATCCAATTCCCCTCTCAATTGCCGGGGATATGGTGTTGCACGGGGGCAACACAAGCTTAGTGCGACTCTCCGCGCTCGGGCGTCTTCGCGGCCATCGGGGCCGGCGGCGCCGGAGTCCCGCCCGGAGCGACGGCGGGTCCCGGCACCGGAAGGCCGCTCGCGGGTGCGGGCGCGGCTTGCGCCGGGACCGGCTGGCCGACCGAGGCAATGTCTTCCGGCCGGATCAGCGGCGGGCATTCGGCGGCGACCGCAGGGTCCATGTTCCAGCGGCGGAACTTGGTGCTGTCGACGTGGAACCGGAGGAACGCATAGAAGCCGAGCCCGGCATTGTAGGGCGCGCCATGCTCGGAATGGATGCCGCACAAGGTCCGCATCAGCGTGATCCGGTCGATCGGCCGCAGCGGCACCAGGTCGATTGCCGAATCGAGCTTGTGCGCGCTCTCCGGCGCTCCGCCGGCGCATTGGTTCAGCGTCGGATTGCGATAGACCGACACCGCCTCGACCGGGCCGACCGCGGGAACGACATAATCGTGGACGTAGCGGAGCGTCTGGACCATGTTCGGCCAGTCTTCGGCCGGCGGCACTTCGAACGGCTGGCCGCCGCACTCCTGCCATGAAGTCGCCGTGCGCAGCAGCTGCCAGGTCGGCAGGATCCCGGCGACCTGGTGGGAGGCCAGATAATCGTTGAACGACTTGACCTGGGCCGCGCGCCACGGCGCCGCCAGATACCAGGAGCGATAGCCGGGCTCGTCCTGGCCGGCACTGATATAGGGCGCTGCCGGATTCCACGGCTGAAGGGCTGGCGCGGGCTGGAGCGGCGCGGCCTGCACCAATTGCGCCGCAGCGAGGGCCAGCATGAAGCTCATGACCAAGTCATACTCCGATGCTTCGGCTTGAAAAGCGCTGAACGGCGGGCCACGTCGCAGCAATGAGTCAGCCCATCGAAGTCGATCTGCCGCACAACCTCGGGCGCGACGAGGCGCGGCGCCGGATCGCGAACAATATCCACAAGCTGCAGGATCACATCCCGGGCGGCGCGAACGTCCAGTCCGGCTGGGCGGGCGATCAGCTCAATCTCAAGGTCCAGGCGCTGGGCGATTCCGTCCAGGCCGCAATCGACGTCGAAGAGACCAAGGTCCACGTCAAGGTGCTGCTGCCGGGGATGCTCGGCATGTTTTCGGGCGTGATCCAGGCGGCGCTGCAGAAGAAGGGCAGCGTCCTCCTCGAGGATCACCGCGACTAACCTGTCATTGCGAGGAGCAAGGCGACGCGGCAATCCAGTTGCGCCTCTGAATTGCTTCGCTACGCTCGCCAAAGACGGCTGAGCGGGAGGAAGCATGCGGCATTTCGCGGTGGTCGGATCGGGTCCGGCGGGCTTCTATACCGCCGAAGCGCTGGACAAGGCCTATGGCGAATCCGCGCGGATCGACATCCTCGACCGCTATCCGGTGCCCTACGGCCTGATCCGCTTCGGGGTCGCACCCGACCATCAGTCGCTGAAAGCGGTGAGCAAGCGCTACGACAAGGTCGCCGAGAGCGCCGGCGTCGACTTCATCGGCAATGTCGCGGTCGGCCGCGACGTCTCGGTCGCCGAGCTGCTCGAGCTGTACGACGCCGTCATCCTCGCGGTCGGTTCGCCGCACAGCCGCAAGCTCGGCATTCCGGGTGAGGATCTGTCGGGCGTGATTGGCTCGGCGGAGTTCGTCGGCTGGTACAATGGTCATCCCGACTATGCCGCCCTCGACCCGCCGCTGTCGGGCGAGCATGCGGCGGTGATCGGCAACGGCAACGTCGCGCTCGACTGCGCGCGGATCCTGTCGAAGACCCGCCACGAGTTCGAGGGATCGGACATCGTCGGCCACGCGCTCGACGCGCTCGATGCGTCCGCCATCCGGACCGTCACCATCCTCGGCCGGCGCGGGCCGCACCAGATCGCCATGACGCCCAAGGAGCTCGGCGAGCTCGGCCATCTTGAAGCCGCGGTCCCGATCGTCGATCCGGCCGACTTCCCGCCGCTCGCCGCCGACGCGCCGCTGGAGCCGGGCCTGCGCAAGTCGGTCGGACTGCTGCGCGGCTTCGCCGACCTCGATCCCGACAAGCCCAAGCGCATGGTGTTCGATTTCTTCGCCAAGCCGGTGCGGATCGAAGGCGACGGCAAGGCCGAACGGATCATCGTCGAGCGCACCGAGCTCGACGAGGCCGGCGCCGCGCGCGGCACCGGCGAGACCTATGCGGTGCCGGCCTCGCTGATCGTCAGCGCAATCGGCTATTCGAGCGCGCCGATCGACGGTGTTCCCTATGACGAACGCGGCGGCAAGTTCCTCAACGACGGTGGGCGCATCGCCGACCGGCTGTACGCGGTCGGCTGGGCGCGGCGGGGCCCATCGGGCACGATCGGGACCAACCGGCCCGACGGTTATGAAGTCGCCGACCAGGTCGCCGCCGCAATGGCGCCGGGGAGCGCATCCGACCGCCCGGGAGCGAAGGGTCTCAAGGCCTTGCTGGAGAGTCGCGGCGCGATGCCGACCGACTATGACGACTGGCGCAAGATCGAGGAGACCGAGACCGCCAACGCCCGCCCGGGCAGCCCGCGCGAGAAACTGGTCCGCCACGACGACTGGCTCCGGACGCTCGGGCGTTCTTAGCGGTTGCGCTTACCGCAACCCCCCTCTATCTAGCCGCGGCCTTGGCTCCCGCCGCGACCCTCCGTCGCATCTTGCGGGTTCCGGTCGGGGAGTAGCTCAGCCTGGTAGAGCACTGTCTTCGGGAGGCAGGGGCCGGAGGTTCGAATCCTCTCTCCCCGACCATTCACTAACGTGAACTTGCGCGCGATGCCGCGGTGCAACAGATCGAGACAATCAAAACGGGAGCGGAACCGATCGAAACCGCAGGAGTCCTTGTTGCCTTCGGGGCGCAAGCGCCGATAGGCGTGGACGAATGAGGCTGAGGGAAGGGCCACGGCGAGTGAAAGGCGTACTTCAAGTCATTCGGCGCGCGGCCGAGCTGCCGCGCGGCGCCCGGGCCGGGCTGGTCGCACTGATCGACGTGCTGGTATGTTGCGTCGCGGCGATCCTCGCTTTCTGGCTGCGGCTCGGCGAATGGTATTTGTTCGAACGAAACGTCCAGATCTTCATCGCGATCGCCGTCCCGATCTGGCTCGCGATCGCAATTCCGAGCCACACCTACCGCTCGCTCGTCCGCTTCTCCGGACGGGAGACGCTCCTGCAACTGGCGAAACGGTGCCTGGCGATGTCGCTGGCGCTGACGGTCGTTCTGCTGGCCCTGCGGGTTCAGGGCATTCCGCGAACGCTCGCCGTGCTCCACCCGCTGGTGTTCATGCTGGCGCTCGCCGGGACTCGGCTCGGCCTCAGCGCCCTGCTCGTTCGGGCGCTCTACAGCCGGCCGTTGCGGCAACGGCCCAAGCGCGTGCTGATCTACGGCGCGGGCTCGGCCGGCCAGCAGCTGGCCAATAGCGTTCGGCAGGACCCGCAGATCAACGTCATCGGGCTGGTCGACGAGAATCCGGCGCTGTCGAACCGGTCGATCGAGGGCAAGCCGATCTGGCACACCGACGACCTCGAGCGGGTCCTTGCGCTCGAGGACGTTGACGAGGTGTTCCTCGCTTTGTCGAGCGCAAGCCGGTCGGCCCGGCGCCAGATCGTCGAGCGGCTGCGGACCCGGGCGCCCCAAGTCCGGGTGCGGATGCTTCCGAGCATTGCCGAGATCGCGTTCGGCAAGGTGTCGATCAACGACTTGCGCGACGTGCAGATCGAGGAGCTGCTCGGCCGCGACGAGGTCGCGCCCGATCCTGAGCTGATGAGCCGCAACATCGCCGGCAAATGCGTGATGGTGACCGGCGCCGGCGGTTCGATCGGCAGCGAGCTGTGCCGCCAGATCATTCGCGAGGCGCCGCGGGCGATCATCCTCGTCGAGCAGTCTGAGCACGCGCTCTATCTGATCGATTCCGAATTGCGCGAGCTGCGCGACCGCGAACAGCTCGGAATCGAGATCGCGGCCGAGCTGGTCGACGTTGCGCAGGTCGCGGAGTGCAGCCGCGCGTTCGAGGCGTGGCGACCGGACACGGTGTTCCACGCGGCGGCGTACAAGCATGTCCCGCTGATCGAGGACAATCCGCTCCAGGGGATCCGCAACAACGTCTTCGGCACACTCAACGTCTGCCTTGCGGCCGAAGCGGTCGGCAGCGCGACCCTGATCCTCGTCAGCACCGACAAAGCGGTTCGGCCGACCAGCGTGATGGGCGCGTCGAAACGGGTGTGCGAGTTGATCGTCCAGGCCCGCGCCCAAGCGCAGCGGCCAATGATCTACAGCGGCGTGCGCTTCGGCAACGTGCTCGGCTCGAGCGGCTCGGTGGTTCCGCTGTTCCGCCGGCAGATCGAAAAAGGCGGGCCGCTGACGGTCACCCACGCCGATGTCACCCGCTATTTCATGACCATTCCCGAAGCTTCGCAGCTGGTCATCCAGGCCGGCGCCATGGCGGAGGGCGGCGACATCTTCCTGCTCGACATGGGCGAGCCCGTCCGGGTGCGCGACCTGGCCACGGCGATGGTCGAGCTCAGCGGGCTCTCGGTCCGTGACGAGGCCAATCCGGACGGCGACATCGAAATCCTCGAAATCGGCCTGCGCCCGGGCGAGAAACTGCACGAGGAACTGCTGATCGAGGAGAACGCCCTGCCGACGTCGCACCCGCGGATCGTCAAGGCGCGCGAATCGATGATCGAATGGCTGCACCTGTTGCGCCGGCTGGACGAGCTGGGCGAGGCGATCGACCGCGCTGACACCGACAAGGCGCTGGACCTGCTGGGCTTCCTGGTGCCCGGCTATCGCGCCGGTGTCGCGCTGCCGCCGGCCGCTCCGGAACCTGAGCCCGCCTATCGCGATCGGGTTTCGGCCAGCTAGACCGGGGTAGCGGCTTCGACAATGTCGCGAAAGTAAGCGACCGTCTGCTGCAGGCCGCGCTCGAGCGGAACCTGCGGCTCCCAGCCGAGCAGGTTGCGCGCCCGGCTGATGTCCGGCTGGCGCTGGCGCGGATCGTCCGCCGGAAGCTCGGCGTGGACCAGGCTCGAGCTCGACCCGGTGATCGCCAGCACCTGCCGGGCCAGTTCGATCATGGTGAACTCGACCGGATTGCCGAGGTTGATCGGGCCGGTGACCTCCTCCGCTGAGCGCATCAGCGCGACGAGGCCGTCGATGAGGTCGTCGACATAGCAGAAGGAGCGCGTCTGGGTGCCGTCGCCGTAAATGGTGATCGGTTCGCCGCGCAGGGCCTGCATGATGAAGTTGGAGACGACGCGGCCGTCGGCGGGGTGCATCCTGGGGCCGTAGGTGTTGAAGATCCGGGCGACCTTGATCGGCAGGCGGTGCTGCCGGAAATAATCGAAGAACAGGGTCTCGGCGCAGCGCTTGCCCTCGTCATAGCAGGAGCGCGGCCCGATCGGGTTCACATTGCCCCAATAATCCTCGGTTTGCGGGTGGACCGAGGGGTCCCCGTAGACCTCGCTGGTCGAGGCCTGGAGGATCCGACAACCGAGCCGCTTGGCTAGGCCGAGCATGTTGATCGCGCCGTGGACCGAGGTCTTGGCGGTCTGCACCGGGTCGTGTTGATAATGAACGGGGGAGGCCGGGCAGGCGAGATTGTAAATTTCGTCGACCTCGACGTAGAGCGGGAACGTCACATCGTGGCGCAGGAACTCGAAGTGCGGATGATCGCGCAAATGCGCGATGTTCTGCCTGGTCCCGGTGAACAGATTGTCGACGCACAGCACGTCATGGCCGTCGGCGAGCAGGCGGTCGCACAGATGCGAGCCGAGGAAACCGGCACCGCCGGTGACCATCACCCGCGTGCGTGAATTGTAACCGATACCCGGCATCGAAAATCCAACTCCGGAGTTGTGGCCGGGGCAGGGCTATGAAGGGCGAGCCTCGGGGTAGCAAGCCCGGCCGCGTGCTTGACAAGCCGTCAGACCTTGGAGACGCGCGTCGCATGCGTACCTTTCTTGCCCAGCGGTTGACGGCTCTCGGCCAGAAGCTGACCGGTCTGCACGGGATGATTCCCGAGCTCGGCCCGGAGGGCGAGGAACTGCTCGGCGCGGCGCGCGGCCTGTCGATGACCGCGCCCGTCGCGCAGTGGGAGCTGATCCAGGCGATCCGCTACATCGAGGGCAACGGCATCCCGGGCGACATCGTCGAATGCGGCGTGTGGCGCGGAGGCAACCTCGTCATCGCCGGTTTGTTGAGGCGGCGGATGGGCTTCCAACGGCAAATCTGGGCGTATGACACCTTCGCCGGAATGACGCCGCCGACTTCGGCCGACTTCAAGCCGGCCGAGGACCTCGACGTCGAAGGCAAGTTCGCGAGCCTCGACCGCGACGGTCACAACGAATGGTGCCTGGCATCCGAAGACGAGGTGCTGCGGAACTTCGCCTACCGCGTCGGGGACCGCGACCTGCGCACGATCAAGGGGCCGGTCGAACAAACCCTCAAGGAGGCCGAAAACCTGCCGGAGCGGATCGCGCTGCTCCGACTCGACACCGATTTCTACGAAAGCACCAAGGCGGAGATGGAAATCCTCTATCCGCGCCTGTCCCGGGGCGGCGTGCTGATCGTCGACGATTACGGCGAGTGGGCCGGAGCGCGCAAAGCCGTCGACGAATATTTCGCCGGGCAGCCGGTCTGGCTGCATTATGTGACCCACACCGTCAGGCTGATGATCAAGCCATGACTCCGGCGCGCCCATTGGCCGAGGCCCAGTCGGCGCGCTTCCGGCAGGGGACAGCGGAGCGCTCGGTCCCGCGGGTGTTTCAGGCGGCCCTGGTCGGCTACGTGCTGCTCACCGGCCAGCTGGTAAAGGGCGTCCAGGCGGCGCTGTTCGGCCTGCAGGGCGGCGGCGAGGCCGTCTTCACCGCGGCCGTCCTGCTCGCAATCGCGATCGACATCGCCCGCGTGGCGCCCTTGTTCTTTTATGCGCGGCATCCGCTCGGAATCCTCCACCCGCTGATCCTGACCACCGTGCTGTGGCCGTTGCTCGTCGCCATGCCGGGCAAGATCGACGAATTGTTCGGGCTCGGCGGACTGCTGCTCGGCCAGCCGATCAGCCCGCCCTTCTACGACGCGCTCGGCTGGCTGCCGGGGCTGCAGATTTGGGGAGCCGTCGCCTGGGCCAATCTGTGCGAGCTGATCGCCTTGCTCTCGATCTACGTCGGCTACGCGCTGGCGCGCGACCGCGACGTGTCGCGCGGCGAATCGCGTCGGCCTCCCCATCGCCGGGAGTTCGACGGCAAGCGCCTGCGCCTCCTCGCCATCGCCCTCGTCGGCTTGAGCGTCGGTGCCTTGCTGGTCCTGATCGAGCTTCGCGGCGGACTGGCCCTGCACCTGGCGGACATGGCGCGCGGCCGGTTTCGCTCGATGGCGGGTCTCGGCCCGCTGGTCGCGGCGGTCGATCTCGGCCTGGTTGCGCTCATCGCCTGGGTGGCGGCGCGGCCCAACGACGTCCGGCAACCGGTGTTCATCGCGCTGATGATCGGCGAGGCGGCCGCCCAGTTCATCAGCAACGGCGCGCGCAGCGCGGCCTTCGCCGTGTTCATGATGGTCGGGCTCACTTGGGCGCTGAAGACCCGGCGCATCCCCTGGCGCCTCGCCGTCTTCCTGGTGCCGCTGTTCTTCCTCGCCTTCGGCGCGCTCAACATCGTCCGCACGGCGGGCTTCGGCGGCCAATCGGCCTCCCAGGCGATCCAGGACACCGACACCAGCCAAGTGCTCGCCCGGGTGCAGGAGGAGATCGATCTCCGCCAGTCGCTGCAGTCGACTGTCCCGGTCATCGCCCAGGGCCATGATCTGATGGGCGGCCCGTTGTGGGGCAGCTCGTACGGCGCTGCGGTCTTCGCCTTCGTGCCGCGTTGGATCTGGCCGGACAAGCCGCGCGGCCCCGGCTCGCTTTACGCCCAGAACTTCCTCGGCGAGGTCCGCGAAGGCCTGGCCGTCCCGGTCAACCCGACCGCCGAGGAATATTGGAATTTCGGCTTCCTCGGAGTGATCCTGATCTCGGCGCTGTACGGGGCGCTGATCCGCTACGCCCACAATTTCTACGTCGCGCGGCAGGACAGTCCGTTCGTGGTGACGCTGTTCGTCCTGTTCGTGACCACCTTCCATTTGTCGACCGACGACCTGGTGCTGTTCCAGCAGCAGGCCTCGCTGCTCCTACTCGTCTACCTAGTCGCACTGCTGTTCGCCGCCAGGGCGCGGCCTGCGGCAGTAGGACTGGAACCGGCGCCTTATCCGGGACGATTGAGCCATCCCCGGCCGCTCGCTTAAGGCTACACCGACGGCAATGACCACGACCGGCAAGCCTCGCGTGCTGCACGTGCTCAAGAGCCTTCCCTTGGGCGGCATCGAGACATGGCTGATGCACGTCCTGCGCCGCGACCGGGATTCGTTCGTCCGGCATGAGCTGCTGCTGATGGTCGAGGAACCCGGCGTCTATGAGGCCGAGGCGCGCGCGCTCGGCGTCCCCATCCACAAGCTGCCGCACGACAAGGGCTGGCTGCGCTGGTTTGCCGACCTGCGCCGCTTCTTGAAGCAACAGGGCCCGTTCGCCGCGGTCCATTCGCATCCGTCTCGGGTCGGCGGGCCGATCATCGCGATCGCGGCGCTGGCCGGGGTCCCCAGCCGGATCGCCCATCAGCACGATGCGCGCAGCGCCGGTCCCGACTTCCGCAGCGTGCGCGAGCGGCTGCTGCGGCGCGGGACCATGCTCCTGACCGGCCTCGCGGCGACGCGTCGGATCGGTATCACCGAAACCGCGATCGAGGACATTGCCGGGAAGGGCTGGCGCGAGGCCGGTGATTGCTCGATCCTGCTCTACGGCTTCGATTTCTCGAGCTTCTCCGGCGCCGCGGAGCGGGCGCGCGACTTGCGCACGGCGCTGGAGCTCGAGCCGCAGCAGCGGATCGTCGGCCATGTCGGGCGGTTCGATCAGGTCAAGAACCATCCGTTCCTGCTCCGGACCTTCGCGAAGATTGTGGCGGCCGACCCGCAGGCGCGGCTGGTGCTGGTCGGGACCGGCCGGCTCGAGGCGGACATGCGCGCGCTCGCTGCCGATCTCGGCATCGGGCAGGCCGTCCGGTTCGCCGGCGCGACCCAGGACATTGCCGCTTATATGGCGCTGTTCGACCTGTTCCTGTTTCCCTCATTCAGCGAGGGGCTCGGCATCGTCTGCGTCGAGGCCCAGGCGGCCGGGACCCGGGTTCTGGCGTCCGATACCGTCCCGAGCGAGGCCGCGGTGGTCGCCGACGCAGTCGCGTTCCTGCCGCTCGCCGCGGGCGAGGAGGCCTGGGCCAGGAGGGCAGCCGAGCTCCTCGCCATGCCCAGGCCCGACGCGGCCGAATGGCGCAGCCTGGTCGAGCGCAGCGCGTTCGGCCTCGATCGCTGCATCCACGACCTGCACGCCATCTACCGCGAGGAGCTCAAGCGGCGCGGATGAAACCCCCGGTCGTCTTCGTGATCCTGCAGACGGGCGCGCTGGCCAATGGCGGCCTGCAGAGCATCACCGAGCTGATGGGCCGGCTGAAGAATCATCGGCCGATCGTCCTGACCAACATCGATAGCGGCTTCGCTCGGGCCTGGCGCGACCTTGGGATCGACGTCCACGTCGTGCCGGAAGACGCTTCGGCCGGGGTCCGAGGCAATCTCACGCGAACGGTTCAAAGTTATGCGCGCTATCATCGCGCGCTTCGTCAGATTCTGGCGGCGAGCGGCGCCCGGATCGTCCACGCCAACGACCCGCTGTCGTTCCAGCTGGCGGTTGCCGCGGCCAGGCTGTCCGGGGCCCGGATTGTCCTCAACCTGCGCGACACCATCGACCCCGGCCGCAAGCCGCCCACCGTAAAGTTCCGCGCGATCTTCGCCGCTGCCGACCATGTTCTCTATCTGTCCGACGACATGGCCGAGCGCTGGCGGCAAGTCGCCGGCAATGCGACGCGGTCGTGCAGCACGACCTACTCGATCGTCGATCCGCAGCGATTCTCGCCCGTAGGGCCGGCTGCCGACACCGGTCGGATCGTCCTGGTGCCGGGAATCTTCTGGCCCAAGAAGGGCCAGCTCGAGTTCATCGGCAAGGTCGTCCCGGCGCTCGCCGAGCGCGGTATCGAAAGCTGGTTCGCCGGCGATTTCGAGCCGCATGCGAACCCCTATGCGGCGGCCTGCGCGGAAGCCGCGAAGCCGCATGCCGAATGGGTCCGATTCCTCGGCTATCGCGACGACCTTCCCGCCCTGTACCGCCGGGCGTGCGTGATCGCCGTGCCGTCGCGCCACGAGGGGCTGATGCGCGGTATGATCGAGGCCATGAGCTGCGGCCGCCCGGTGGTGAGCTTCGACGTCTGCTCGGCGCGCGAGGTACTCGAGGAGAAGTCGGACGAGGCCGGCACGGTCGTCGCTCACGGCGACCATCGCGGCATGGCCGACGCGCTGGTTCGCTATGCGACTGACTCCGCCGCGCAGGTCGCCGCCGGCCGCGCCGGCCGCGCCGTCGCCGAAATCCTGTTCGATCCGGACGCGGTGGTCGAGCGCTACGAGCGCGTCTATCGCGTGCTCGGCGAGGATCGATGACCGGCGGGGCCGACACCAAACGCGATCTCGGCGCCGGCGCGGTTTACCGCCGTCTGGCGCGCAATTCCGCTTACCTCGCCGGCGGGACCGCGGCTTCGGCGTTGTTCATGATGCTCGCCGCGGTGGTCAATGCGCGGGCGCTGTCGGCGCGCGAGTTCGGCCTGCTGGTGCTGTTCCAGTCGGCGACGACCATGCTCGCCGTGCTGATGTCCTTCTCGACTCAACAGCCGGTGATCAAGCTCGGCGCAACCGCGCTGGCCGACCGCGATCTCCAGCGGCTCGGGAGGATCATCGGTCTCGGCCTGCTGTTCGACACGCTCGCCGCGATTGTCGCCGCCGGACTGGCGTTCGCCTTCCTTGCTGCCGGGCGCGGCTGGGTCGGCATCGGCGACGACCAGCTCGGCAACGCGGCGTTGTTCGCGGGCTCGCTGCTGCTCACCGGCTATCTGACCGCCAACGGCATCTTTCGGCTGCTCAACCGGTTCGGCCTGTTGAGCGTGATCCAGGCGGGGTGCGCCGCGGCTCTGCTCGCAGTCACCGCCTGGCTCTACGCGTCCGGCGCGCCGTTCCGCGCCTATTGCTGGACCTGGGCGGTCTTCTTCGCGCTCAATGCCCAGGTTCCACTGGTCATCGGCCTAATGCTTGCCCGGCGGGCGGGCATAAAAATTCGCCTGGCACCGCGCCGGATGGCGCCCGGCGAAGTCCCGAGCTTCCTCGCCTACTGCTGGACGACGTGGGGCGTGGCGACCATCGAGGCCCTTCGCTCCAACGGCGATTCGCTGCTTGTCGGCGCGATGGTCTCGGTCGAGGCGGCGGGCCTCTATAATGTCGCGAAGCAGCTCGCCGGCGTGTTGCGCAAGGCCAACGCTATCTATGCCTCGGCGATGTTCCCCGAAGTTTCGGCGCTGTCGGCGCAGGGCGAGGTCGAAAATGCGCGGCGGGTCCGCAGGAGAATCCTGGCGCTCAGCGGATTGGTCGGCCTGGCCGCGGTCGGCGCAGCGCTGCTGTTCGGCCACCTTGTCCTCGTGCTGCTGTTCGGCGCCCGGTTCGAAGCGGCCTACTGGCCACTGGTCATCCTGGCGGCGGCGGCCGCCGCGCAGCTGATCAGCCATACCCTGTCGATGTACGTCCAGGTCTATGTCAGCCCGGAACGGCTGTTCCACGTCTACCTCTTGGCCATCGTCCTGTTCGCGATCGCGGTGTTTCCGCTGACCTCGATCCTGGCGCTGACCGGAACCGCGCTTGCCCAGCTGCTGTTCTCCCTGGCGCTGACCTATTTCTGCCATGCGGCGCTGAGGAGGGCGGGTGCGGCCTGAAGAAGCGGACCTGCTGACCCGTTGGGTGCGCGAGCTGAACCTGCCGGCGGGCTCGGTGTGCCTCAACATCGGCTCGTCGACCAGGGCGTTCCGCGAGGAAATGCAGCCGCACGTGGCCGAGCGCTTCATCCGTCCGCTCGAGCGGGACGGCATCCGGTTCGTCCATTGCGACATGAAGCAGGCCGACGGGGTCGACGAAGTCGGCGACATCCTCGACGCGGCCTTTCGCACCCGGCTGAAGCGATACGACGCAGTGCTGCTGGTGTGCAGCAACCTGCTCGAGCATCTGACCGAGCCGCGACGGTTCGCGAGCGCGTGCGGGGAGTTGGTGCAGGACGGCGGCTTCGGCCTGTTCTCGGTGCCGCTCAGCTATCCCTACCACCCGGACCCGATCGATACGATGTTGCGCGTGACGCCGACAGAACTCGCCGCGATGCTGCCCGAGTGGGCGGCGGTCCGCGCGACGGAATTGGAAGCGGGCAGCTACTGGCAGGACTTGCGCGACACCGGTTCGGGCTGGTCACGCCTGCTGCGCCAGGTCGCGCGCGTCGCCATGCCCTTCTACCGGCCGGGCCAATGGCGCGCCAATGCGAGCCGCTTGAGCTGGCTGTTCCGCCGCTACAGCGTCAGCATCGTCCTGCTGCGGAAGCCCGCTAGCGCGCGAGGACCAGCAGCGAATAGCCGCCGAACAGCCGCGCCGACAAATCCTCGCTGACCAGCTGCACCAGCCTGCGCGGCAGGTTGGCGAGCCTGGTCCGGAGGCCCTTACCGGGCAGCTCCTGCGAGCTGCGCGTGTAGGTCCAGTCGACGATCTCGTAGCCGCAGTCGCGAAGCGTCGCGAGCGCGGTATATTTGAAGAAATAATGGAGGTGGCCGGTGTGGTCGCGAAGGATCGGGTAGCTGGTGCCGCGGAGCAGCGCCTGGACCGACAGATCGAGCGGGATGTGGAACAGGGCATGCTCGGCCTTGCCCTTCAGCGCCTTCAGGAAGCCCATGTAATCGGGCACATGCTCGAACACGTCGATCGCGAGCAGCAGATCGAACGGCTCGCTCGGCGCCTGGAGCAAATCGTCGAGGCGGAAGTCGAGGCCCGGGGCCTGCTTGGTTGAGCAGATCGCAAAGGCCTGGGGCGAAATCTCGAAGCCCGTGAAACGCGCTTCGGGGCGGCGCTTCTTGAGCTCGACGAGGATCTCGCCCGAGCCGCACCCGATCTCGGCGATGGTCCGCGGCTCCAGCCGATTGCGTTTGAGCAGGTCGTCGATCCAGCGCGCCTTGGTCGGGCTGTGCTCGGCGTGCCACGTCGGATTGTGCGCCAGATAGGCGCCGTCGAAATAGCGCTCGCCGGCTCTCGCTTCCATCGACCCGCCTCTACGCACGAGCGGCGCACTTGTCTCCCGACTAGATGATTCCGTGCGTTTCGAAGTGCGGCGCGAGTCGGGCCGGGGAAGACCAGTTGCCCGGTGTAAACTGGGCAAATAAGCTACTGATATGTTTGTGTTTCTGTCCAAAGATGTGTAGGCGATCAGTCCAGCTTTGGCGGAAGAGGGCAGGGTGCGGAGACGATTGGCGGCGATTGCGCTTGTGGCGGGCGCGCTTTTCTGCGGAAATGCCTGCGCCATGAATGCGCCCGCCCGCCAGTCGCCGCAGTGCCGCGTAGTCGACGGCGGAAAGCTCCCCGCCGGGTCCGGCGGAGCGGCCGTGCTCTGCGCGGCGATCGAGCAGGCGGTGTCGGCGCGGGCGCCGGGCGTGGCCTATCGCGCCGAGGTCCGCGCCCTGTCCTCGTCGCGGCTGTCCGCGACCCTGACGGTGAACGGCCGGGCCCTGCCTGAGCAGAATTTCGCGCGGATGGACCGCGAGCTCGATCGCCCGGCGTTCGAGCGCTTTGCCGAGGCGCTCGCCGAGCAGGTGGCGAAGGCCGG
>DASRAY010000132.1:0-5539 GCA_035637935.1 Sphingomicrobium sp. | reverse complement strand
TCAGTACCGCCGGATCAGCCCGGCGAGGCGGCCCTGGATCTGGACCTGCTCGGGGCGGTAGCGTTGCGGTTCGTATTGGCGGTTGGCGGGGTCGAGGCGGATCATGTTGCCCTCGCGCCGGAAGGTCTTGAGGGTCGCTTCCTCGTTGTTGACCAAAGCGACGACGATTTCTCCGTCGCGCGCGGTCTCGGTCCTGCGGATGAGAGCGAAATCGCCGTCGAGAATGCCTTCCTCGACCATCGAATCGCCCGACACCTCGAGCGCATAATGCTCGCCCGGGCCGAGCAGCGCGGCCGGCACCGGAAACGTCTCGGTCCCCTGCAGCGCTTCGATCGGCGTGCCGGCGGCGATCCGTCCCGCCAAAAGCAGCTCGACGGTATCATTGGCCGGCGCCGGAGCGGCTGGCCGAAGCTGGGTGACGGTCGCGTTCGGACGCAATTCGGGGAGCTTCATCACCTCGAGCGCCCGGGCCCGGTTCGGCAGGCGGCGGATGAAGCCACGCTCCTCGAGCGCGGAGATGAGGCGGTGAACCCCCGACTTGGACCTGAGGTCGAGCGCCTCGCGCATCTCATCGAAGCTCGGCGAAATCCCGGTCTGGCCGAGCCGCTGGTCGATGAACATCAACAGCTCGCGTTGCTTGGCGGTGAGCATCGGCGGTCACTCCCCCACGTTCCGATCTGGAACGAACGGGGAACGTGTAGGCAACATTGGCGAGTCCGTCAAGTCCGGACAGCGAGGGATCAGCTTCCGCCGGAGACGATCTGCCGCTTGACCGAGTCGATCGCCTTGTCGTTGCGGCGGACCTTCACGTCCTCGCGGATCGCGGCGACGAACTGGCGCGCATAATCGTCGGCGACCGCTTGCTGCAGTTCGCTGCGCATCTGCGCGATCAGCCCGGTCTGGAGCAGGGCGTTGCCCGGCTTGATCGTGTTGACCTTGACCACGAAGAAGCCGCGGCCCTGGGTGTCGGGAACCATCTTGGCCTTGCCGGCGGTCAGCGAGAACAGGGTCCGCAGCGCCGGCATGACGTCGGCATTGGCCTGCGCGACCTGGAGCCGCCGCGCCTGGAGCGGCCGCACCGGCAGGTCCGCGCCGCTCTGCTTGACGGCCTCGGCCAGCGCCACGCCGCCGCTCGCCTTGGCGGCAATCGCCGTCGCCGCCGCCCGCGCCCGGGCCATGCCCTGGCCGACCGTCCAGTCGGCGACGACGCGATCGCGGATCGACGCGAGCGGGGCCGGGGCGGCAGCCACGATCTCGGCCGGCGCGACCATGACATAGCCCGATTTGTCGGCCAGCGCCGGAAGCTCGGGCGGATCGTTGGCGGCGATCTCGAACGCCGCCTTGAGCGCTCCGGCGAGGTTCGCCGGAAGGCGATAGTCGGGGTCCGCGCGCGACCTGCCGTTGACCTCGACCAACGGGGTCGTCGTCACCGGCAGCTTCGCCTGGGCCGCCGCCTCGGCGAAGTTGCTGCCATTGTCGAGCGCGTCCTGGACCTTGTCGACGATATCCTCGATCGCCTGCTTGCGCTTGTCGGCGGTGAGCTTGGCGACGATTTCCGCCTTGGCCGTTTCGAACGACTTGCCGCCGGCGGTTTTGACCGAATCGACCTTGACCACGACCCAGCCGAACTCCGACTGGACCGGCCCGACGACCGCTCCGGATGCAGCCGAGAAGGCCGCTGCGGCGGCCTTGGCGCCGGCTACCGAGGCGTAGGCGTCGCGGGTCTGGGGATCGAGCGTGGTCACCGCAGCGTTGCTGCCGGCGGCCGCCGCCAGCGCGGTCCCGCTGCGCGTCTTGGCGGCGATCGCGGCCGCCGCCTGCTGGTCGGGAACGACCGCCTGGGTCAGCACCCTCGTCTCTTTGGCCGCGTAGCTCGCCTGATTCGCCTTGTAATAAGCGGCGGCCTCCTGGTCGGTCGCGGCGACGCCGGCGACCTGCTCCGGGCCGATCATTGCGAACCGGACGGCGCGCTGCTCCGGCACCATGTAGCGGTTGCGGTTCGCGGTCAGGTAATTCTGGAGGTCGGCGTCGGTCGGCTTGAGGCCTGCGGTGAAGGCGGTGAACGGGACGACCGCGGCTTCGCCGACGCGCTCCTCGAGTAGCATCGAGGCATAAGGCGTGGCGACTCCCACCGGCACTCTCGCCTCGGCCGAGACCGGCAGGAGCAAATATTTCGCGACGAGCTCGGTGGTGATGCTCTGCCGGACCTGCTGGTCGGTCAGGCGCTGCTGGGCGAGGAACGCCTGATAACCCTGGACGCTCGGCTGGCCGTTGAGGCCGCGCACGCCCGGCAGGTTGGCGATCTCGGCGTCGATCAGCCGCTTCGAAATGACGAAGCCATATTTGTCGGCGAAGGCGGTGATCGCGCGCTGGTCGATCATCTGCGCCAGCAGCGGATCGAAGTCGCCGATGATCGTCGGATAGTCCACGTTGGGGTTTTGCTCGCGGACCTGGGCGAGGCGGCGCTGCATCGCGTCGCGCATCTCGCGGTCGCTGATCTCGTGGCTGCCCGCTTCGGCCAGGGTCGAGCTGCCGAGGCCGAAGCCGAGGCTGCCCGTGCCGAAGTTCGACAGGTCGGCGAGGGCGAAGCCGGCGAGGATGGCGATCAGGACGGCGGCCATGATGCCGGTCCCGATTTTCGATTTGGACAGGCGGCGGAAGAAAGAGAGCATTGCGGTCCACTGCTGGAAGGAAGGATCGCTGCTTTAGGGGCGAGACTTGCGGGCATCAAGGCGCGCCCGCTAGGGCGGCGGCAAGAGCTGGGGAAGGCAATGGCGTTGAAGAAGCTCGTCGCGGGCAATTGGAAGATGCACGGCCTGTCGGCCGACCTGACGGAGATCGCGGCGATCGCCGAACAGTCGCGGCAATATCCGGAGGTCGACGTGGCGCTGTGCGTCCCGGCGATCCTGATCGAGCGGGCGGCGCGCGCCGTCCCCGGCTTCCCGATCGGGGCGCAGGACGTCCACCATGCCGAGAAGGGCGCACACACCGGCAGCATTTCGGCGCACATGCTGCGCGACGCCGGCGCGAGCCTGACCATCGTCGGCCATTCCGAGCGCCGCGAGGCGCAGCGCGAAAGCGACGCCGAGGTCAAGGCCAAGGCCGAAGCCGCGCTGGCGTGCGGGCTGAAAGTCATCCTGTGCGTCGGCGAGGCGCTCGACGTGCGCGAGGCGGGCCGCGCGGTCGAGACCGTCGCAGCCCAGCTCGATTCGTCGCTGCCGCGGGGGCTCGCCACGGACGGCCTGGCGATCGCCTATGAGCCGATCTGGGCGATCGGTACCGGCAAGATTCCGACCCTCGACGAGATCGGCGACATGCACGCGGCGCTGCGGCGGCGATTGGCGGCCGCCTACGACGAGCCCGGCGGCCGCGTCCCGATCCTCTACGGCGGCTCGGTCAAGGCCTCGAACGCGGCCGAGATCTTCGCCGTGCCCGACGTCGACGGCGCGCTGGTCGGCGGCGCGAGCCTCAAGGCCGCCGATTTCCTGCCGATCGTCGCCGCCGCCGCCCGCAGCCCGTCCCTTGAAGGGAGGGGAGCGGCCCGCTAAGTCGCCGCGACCCGATTCCCAAGAAAGACCGACATGTTATTGAGCTTCCTGCTGATCGTTCAGATCATTATCGCAGTCTCGCTGATCGGGACGATCCTGATGCAGCGGTCCGAGGGCGGCGGGCTCGGCGTCGGCGGAAGCTCGTCGGGCTTCATGACCGCGCGCGGTGCAGCGGACTTCTTGACCCGCTCGACCGCGATCCTCGGCGGGCTGTTCATCGTCCTGTCGATCGTCATGGCGGCGATCGCCGGCGTGTCGCGCAAACCGCCGACGATCGATGCGTCGCTCGCCAACACGGTGCAGACCGCCCCCGCGCCGCCGGCGCAGCCGGTCCAGCCGGCCCAGCAGCAGCAGCAGCAGAACGACCAGCAGCCGGCGGTCCCGCTTGCCCAATAAGGGTCATCTGAAAACTTTTTGACGGTCCCGGGGTTGCGCGCGGGGCGCTCATCGACTTAAGCCCCGACTCCCATGGCGCGGTTCATATTTGTCACCGGCGGCGTGGTCTCATCGCTTGGCAAGGGTCTTCTTTCCGCCTCCTTGGGGGCGCTCCTCCAGGCGCGCGGGTTCAAGGTCCGAATCCGGAAGTTCGACCCCTATCTGAACGTCGACCCGGGGACGATGAGCCCCTACCAGCACGGCGAGGTCTATGTGACCGACGACGGGGCGGAGACCGACCTCGACCTCGGCCATTACGAGCGCTTCACCGGCGTCTCATCGCGGCAGTCGGACAATATCACGACCGGGCGCATCTACCGCGACATCATCGCCAAGGAACGGCGCGGCGACTATCTCGGAGCGACCGTCCAGGTCATCCCGCACGTCACCAACGCGATCAAGGAGTTCGCCCGGGCCGAGACCGACGGGCTCGATTTCGTCATCTGCGAGATCGGCGGCACGGTCGGGGACATCGAGAGCCTGCCGTTCATCGAGGCCATCCGCCAGCTGCGCAACGACCTCGGCCGCGGCAACAGCGTCAGCGTCCACACCACGCTGGTGCCGTGGATCGCGGCCGCCGGCGAGCTCAAGACCAAGCCGACGCAACAGTCGGTGCGCGAATTGTCCAGCCTCGGGGTCCAGCCCGAGGTCCTGCTGTGCCGCTGCGACCGGCCCTTGCCCGACGCCGAGCGCGAGAAGATCGCCTTGTTCTGCAACGTCCCGACCTCGGCCGTCATCCCGGCGCTCGACGCCCGCAACATCTACGACGTGCCGCTGCAATATCACCAGGCGGGGCTCGACGACGAAGTGCTGAAGGCGTTCGGGATCCACGATTCGCCCGAACCCGAGCTCACGGTGTGGACCGACATCATGGACCGCATCGACCATTATGAGAGCGAGGTGACGATCGGCGTGGTCGGCAAATATGTCGGCCTGCCCGACGCCTATAAGAGCCTGCGCGAGGCGCTGGTCCACGGCGGCATCGCCAACCGCGCCAAGGTCAACATCCAGTGGATCGACGCCGAGGTGTTCGAGCATCCCGACGCCGAGATCGCGGCCGAGCTCGAGCCGCTGCACGGAATCCTCGTCCCCGGCGGCTTCGGCGAGCGCGGCAGCGAGGGCAAGATCGCCAGCGTGACCTTCGCGAGGGAGCGCGAGATCCCGTTCTTCGGCATCTGCCTCGGCATGCAGATGGCGTGCATCGAGGCGGCGCGAAACCAGGCGGGGATCAAGGACGCCTCGACCACCGAGTTCGGCGAGACGCCCGAGCCGGTGGTCGGGATGATCACCGAATGGATGAGCGAGGAGGGCCTGCAGCAGCGTGCCGCCGGCGGTGACCTCGGCGGCACCATGCGGCTCGGCGCCTATCCGGCCAAGCTCGACGGCAACAGCGTCGTCCGCTCGATCTACGGGACGGACGAGATCAGCGAGCGCCATCGCCACCGCTACGAGGTCAATATCCACTATAAGGGCGCGCTCGAGGGTGCGGGCCTGATCTTCTCGGGCATGTCGCCCGACGACCAGCTGCCCGAGATCGTCGAGCGGCCCGACCACCC
>DASRAY010000131.1:0-20516 GCA_035637935.1 Sphingomicrobium sp. | reverse complement strand
GGGGCTCATCGAGCGATCTCCCGCGGCTTGCCCGCTTCGTCGAGGGCGACGAAGGTGAATTCGCCCTCGGCCACGACGGTTTCAAGGTCACTGTCGCGTTGGCGTCGCACCGCTTCGGCTTTCAGCCGAAGCGAGGTGCGGCCCTGCTTCATGAGGTCGACATAGACGCTAAGCTCGTCGCCGACCGCCATCGCGCCCGGAAACTTGATTGCGTCAGCCGCCACGAGCAGCGCTTTCCCGTTGGTCCGCCGCGAGACGAACGACCCGCAGGCGAGGCCCATCTGGCCCATCAGCCACCCGCCGAACACCCCGCCATAGGGGTTGGTGTCGGCCGGCATTGCGGTGACTCGAATCACGGGGATGCGGTCGGACACCGGTTTAGCGGGAATGCCAGTTGAAGACGAGGCGGAGGAACAGCGCCGAGCCGAGCCAAACCGGGATCGACAGCAGCAGCCCGGGCGACCCGGCGTGCGGATGAATGGTGCCCCACCCGGTCCAGCTGTTGGTCCACAGGCCGGAGCGGGCGTCGAGGGCGGTCGGCAGCACGACTCCCAGGATCGCGCCGAGGAGCAAGGCCGACATCCACTTCATCTCAGGCCAGCATGCCCAGCGGGTTCTCGACCAGCCGCTTGAACGCCTGCATCAGGCGGGCGCCGTCGGCGCCGTCGATCGCGCGGTGGTCGAAGCTGCCGGTGGCGCTCATCACCGTCGCTATCTGCAGCGACTCGTTGATCACGTAAGGTCGTTTCTCGCCTGCTCCGATGGCCATGATCATGCCCTGCGGCGGATTGATCACCGCCTCGAACTGCTTGATCCCGTACATGCCCATGTTGCTCAAGGACGCAGTGCCGCCCTGATATTGCTGCGGCTGGAGCTTGCCGTCCCGGGCCTGGGCCGCGAGTTCCTTCATCTCGGTCGAGATGGCCGAGACGCTCTTGGCTTCCGCGCCGACGATGATCGGGGTGATGAGGCCGGCGGGGATCGACACCGCGACCGAAATGTCGGCGCGGCCGTACTTGAACATATGGTCGCCGGCGAAGGCGACGTTGCACTCCGGTACCTCGATCAGCGCCTGGGCGAGCGCCTTGATCAGCAGGTCGTTGACGCTGAGCTTGACGCCGCGACTCTCGAGCCCGGCGTTCAGTTCGCTGCGGAGCTTGAGCAGCGCGTCGAGCTGGATGTCGACCGTCAGATAGATGTGCGGGACCTGCTGCTTGGCCTCGGTCAGGCGGCGCGCAATGGTCTTGCGGATGTTGGAAAGCTTGACCTCCTCGTGCGGGATGGCCTGCTCCATCGGCCCGGGCATGACGAGATGCCCGCCGAGCGCCGGTGCTGCCGCAGCCGCGGTCGCGGGCTGGGCCGCCGGAGCGGCGGCGGGCGCCCTGCCGGCGGCGCCGTCGACGTCGGCGCGGACGATCCGGCCGCCGGGGCCGCTGCCCTGCAACGTCGACAGGTCGATCTTCTGCGCCTGCGCGAGCTTGCGCGCGAGCGGCGAGGCCTTGATGCGGTCGCCGTCGGCGCGAGCAGCGGTGGCGGGTTGCGGGGGCGCAGCCGGGGTTTCGACCGGCGCTTGAGGGGGTGCAGCCGTTTCCCCTTCTCCTCGTGGGGGGGAAGGCTGGGATGAGGGGGCGCCGCCGGCCGTGGGTTCGTCGGGCTTGGGGACCCCCTCGCCCTTGCCCTCTCCCCGCTGGGAAGCGGGGATTTTTGCCGCGTCTTCGCCTTCGCCGGCGAGGATCGCGATCGGGGCGCCGACCTTCACCCCTTCGCTGCCCTCCGGCACGAGGATCCGGGCGATCTTGCCTTCGTCGACCGCCTCGAACTCCATGGTCGCCTTGTCGGTCTCGATCTCGGCGAGGATGTCGCCCGATTTGACGTCGTCGCCCTCCTTGACCAGCCATTTGGCCAGAGTCCCCTCCTCCATGGTCGGGGAGAGGGCAGGCATCTTGAGTTCGATCGGCATGGGGCGTCCTAGCTCGGCAAGGCTTCGCGGCTCAAAGCGAATGCGCCGGTTGCGGTCAAGTCTGCGCCGAAACCCTAGTCGGGCGCTTGCACATAAGCGAGGTTTAACGCAGCCTGTCGGGACATGGGGGCCGACGAACCGAAACGCACCTATCTGGTGGTGATCGACGACAGCGCCGAAGCCGCGGTCGCGCTGCGCTTCGCCGCCCGCCGCGCGGCCAAGACCGACGGCCGGATCGAGGTGCTGGGGATCGTCGAGGCGCAGGACTTCGTCCAGTTCGGCGGAGTCCAGCACGCGATCGAGGAGGAGCAACGGCTGCGCATCGAGGGCGTGGTCAGCGCCTCGGTCGGCGAAATCCTCGACGAGAGCGGGGTCGAAGCGGTCATCATCGTCCAGCACGGCGAGCCGGTGAGGACCGTGCGCGACTATGTCGGCGAGCGCGAGGAGGTCGCGGCCCTGGTGCTCGGCGCGGCGCCCACGGGCAATCCGGGCCCGCTGGTGTCCAACTTCTGCGGCAATGACGCGGGCCGCCTGCCGTGCCCAGTGATGCTGATCCCGGGGGGCCTTAGCGACGAGCGGCTGGAGCAGCTGAGCTAGTCCCCAATCGCCACCCTGAACTTGGTTCAGGGTCCATTTTCGAGACCCGCTTCGCCCCTTCTCTGCAAAAACAAATTCGGCATGACGGGTTAGAGAGCCCCGGCGAGAATCTCCGCGAGCTTCACGCAGCCTGCCTCATCCTCCGCGGTAAACCGCGCGGTCTTCGGGCTGTCGAGGTCGAGCACGGCGATGAGCTCGCCGTTGCGTACGATCGGCACCACCAGCTCGCTGTTCGACGCGGCGTCGCAGGCGATGTGGCCGTCGAAGGCGTGGACGTCGTCGATCCGCTGCACCTCGAGCGTCGCGGCGGCCGCGCCGCACACCCCCTGACCGAACGCGATGCGGATGCACGCCGGACGGCCCTGAAACGGGCCGAGCACCAGCTCGCCGCCGACGTTGCGGTAGAAGCCGGCCCAGTTGAGGTCGGGCAGGCTCTCCCAGATCAAGGCAGCGGCATTGGCCATGTTGGCGACCGGGTCGGGCTCGCCCGTGACCAGGCTCTCGAGCGCGCTGGCGAGGTCGCGGTAAAGCGTCGGCGTGTCGGCGGCGACAATCTTGAAGTCGTAGGTCATCGTTTCTCTCTTCCGTCACCCTGAACTTGATTCAGGGTCCATCTTTCCGCCGACGCCGTACTTCGCCGCGAGGATACTGAAACAAGTTCAGCATGACGGACTAAAAGTCCGTCACCTTTCCGCGCGCCTGCTTGACCGCGCTGCGCTGGCGTTTCTTCTCGACGCGCTGGGCCTTCACGGATCGCGGCACCCGCGTCGCCTTGCGCTTCGGCTGGACGATATGGGCAGCGGCGATCATTTCCGCCAGCCTGCTCCGCGCGTCGATCCGGTTCGCGTCTTGAGTGCGGAAGCGGCGCGCGGTGATCAGCAGCTCGCCGCCGCCGGTCATCCGGCTTCCGGCAATGGTCTTTAAGCGCTCGTGCGCCTCGGGGGTGAGGCCGAGGCGAAAGACGTCGACCCGCAGCTGGACCGCGGTCGCGACCTTGTTGACGTTCTGCCCGCCCGGGCCCGTCGCGGCGAGGAAGGTCTCGCTGAGCGCGTCCTCGGGGATTGCGACGTCCTCAGGCCGCATCGGGCCACTCCCCGAAGTATTCGGGCACCGGGGCCGTCACATCGATCGCCGGTTTGCCGGCGCGCGGCACGACCAGCCGGGAGGCGTGGAGCAGCATCGGTCCGCCGGGGATGCCGTAGACGCGGTCCCCGACGATCCCGCTGCCGAATGCCTCGCGGGCGTGCGCGCGAATCTGGTGAGTCCGCCCGGTCTCGGGCCGGAACTCGACGAGCATGCGGCCGTCGGCGACGGCAATGCGCCGCCAGTGCGTGACGGCGGTCTGGCCAGCGGCGTCGGCGACCATGCGCCAGCCGGCTTCCTCGCTCGACACCTTCGCCAGCGGCACGTGGATTACTCCCTCCCCGGCGGCAACGTCGCTGCCGACGACCGCCAGATAGTATTTTTCGACCTGCCGCGCCTCGAACGCCTGCTGGAACCGGGCGCGCGCCTTGGGCGTGCGCGCCAGCAGCAGGCAGCCGCTCGTGTCTTGGTCAAGCCGGTGCATCGGCGTCGGAGTCCGCTGGAACCCGGAGCGAAGCTCGTCCAGCCTGGAGACGATAGAATCGCCCCCGCGGCGGGGCGCGTCGACCGGCAGCCCGGCGGGCTTGTCGATCACCATCGCCTCGGCGTCGATGTAGAGGATGCGGTCGGAGAGAATCACCGATTCCCTGTAGCGGCTGTGGATGGATTTGTGACTCCTTTGCAACGAGCCAAGGAATCCAGCGCGTTAGGAAATATTAACCTTTTCCCTGCATCCCCCAAATGGTTAATGAGGGCTTCAAGGCTCTTAAGGGCGATTTACGCTCTTTGGCGCCGCGAACGGGGGAAACAGCAATGCGCGTGCTGCTGATCGAAGACGAGCCGACGACCGCCAAGAGCATCGAGCTGATGCTCGGCGCCGAGGGCTTCAACGTCTACACGACCGATCTCGGGGAAGAGGGCCTCGATCTCGGCAAGCTCTACGATTACGACATTATCTGCCTCGATTTGAACCTCCCCGACATGCACGGCTACGACGTGCTCAAGAAATTGCGCACCGCGAAGGTCTCGACCCCGGTGCTGATCCTGTCCGGGATCGGCGAGATGGACAGCAAGGTCCGGGCGCTCGGCTTCGGCGCCGACGACTACGTTACCAAGCCATTCCACCGCGACGAGCTGGTCGCGCGCATCCACGCCATCGTCCGCCGCTCGAAGGGCCATTCGCAATCGGTTATCCGCACGGGCAAGCTCGCGGTGAACCTCGACGCCAAAACGGTCGAGGTCGACAGCGCCCGGGTGCATTTGACCGGCAAGGAATATGCGATGCTGGAGCTGCTCTCGCTGCGCAAGGGCACGACGCTGACCAAGGAAATGTTCCTCAACCATCTCTACGGCGGCATGGACGAGCCCGAGCTGAAAATCATCGACGTGTTCATCTGCAAGTTGCGCAAAAAGCTGTCGCTCGCGTGCGGCGGCGCCAATTACATCGAGACCGTCTGGGGCCGCGGCTACGTGCTGCGCGATCCGGAAGAGGCGTCGGAGACGATCCCCGCGCCGCAAGCCGCGGTCGCCTAAGTTTCTCCAAAGCAAAGCAAAGGGGGAGGGCGGGGCGCGCAAGCGTCCCGCCTTTTTTGTGGTTCGCTAGGCGTCGATGGGCAGGCGAGCGCGGTCGCGGCGGACGGGGAGATTGATCAGCTCGTCGATCGCCGGCTCCGCCTCGGCCTCGTCCATCCGCCGCCAGCCGTCGCGTCCCAGGCGCTCGAGCGGCCGGAACTGGGTCTTGTAGGCCATGCGGGTCGAGCCCTCGACCCAATAGCCGAGATAGACATAGGGCAGGCTGGCGCGCGCGGCGCGGACGATATGGTCGAGGATTATGAAGGTGCCGAGCCCCTTGCGGGCGTTCGGGCCGACGTCGAAGAAGCTGTAAATCATCGACAGGCCGTCGCCCTGCTGGTCGCTTAAGCAGGCGCCGATCAGCTTGCCGGGGACGCCGCCAGTCGACGGCTCGCGATATTCGATGACATAGGTGCGGACCGGGGTCTGCTCGACCATGTCGGCGAAGTCGCTTTCGTCCATCTCCGCCATGCCGCCGCCCGGATGACGGTTGGCGAGGTAGCGGCGGAGCAGCGCATATTGCTCCTCGGTGGTCCACGGCTTGCACGCCGTGACCTCGAGATCGGCGTGGCGCCGGAGCAGCTTGCGCTGGGTGGCGTTGGCTTCGAACTCGGCGGCGAGGACCCGGACCGAGACGCAGGCCGAGCAATCGATGCAGCTCGGCCGGTAGGCGACCGACTGGCTGCGGCGGAAGCCGATTCGGCCGAGAGCCTCGTTCAATTCGCTGGCGTGGCGGCCGCTAAGCTCGGTGAACACCTTCCGCTCGACCTTGCCCGGGAGATACGGGCACGGCGACGGGTTGGTCACGAAGAACTTGGGAAAGCGAAATGGTGCGCTCACCCCGGACGCCTCCAATGGTTACGCAGACCTTTATGCGACTGGTAAACGCCGAAGAAAAGAGTTTGGCGAACGGAAACACCGTTAAGGGTCGTCAGTGTGCCGAAATGGCACCGGAAGTTTCCCTCTCCCCTCGAGCGAGAGGGAGGGAGCAGCCGGAGGCTGCGGAAGGGTGAGGGCTCTCGTTCGGCCCCTCACCCGACCTCGCTTCGCTCGGCCACCCTCTCCCTCGAGGGGAGAGGGATTTAATCCAGAAGCGCTCGCTCGACCTCGAATCCGGCTGTTTCCAGCCGTTTGACGACGTCGTCGATCGCGGCGGGGTCGCGGGCTTCGCACTCGACCTCGATCACCGTGTCCTTGGCCGGCAGCCGGGTGAAGATCCGGCTGTGGTTGACCTCGATGATGTTGGCGCCGGCCTCGTAGACCTTGGCGGTGATCGCGGCGAGCGCGCCGGGGCGGTCGGATGCGGCGACTCGCAGCCGCGCGATGCGGCCTTGGCGGACGAGGTCGCGAACCAGCACGTTGGCGAGGAGGTGGGTGTCGATATTGCCGCCGCACAGCAGCGTCGCGACCTTCTTGCCGCGGAAGCGCTCCGGGTCATTGAGCATCGCCGCCAGGCCCGCGGCGCCGGCGCCTTCTACCACCGTTTTCTCGATCCCGACGAGCATGGCCACGGCGCGCTCGAGGTCGCGCTCGGGCACCAGCACGACATCGTTCGCATAATCGGCCAGGATGCGCGAGGTGAGCTCGCCCGGATGCTTGACCGCGATGCCCTCGGCGAGCGTGTCGCCGCCCAAGGGCATCTGGCAATTCTGGATCGCGCATTTCATCGACGGATAAAGCTCGGCCTCGACCCCGATCAGCTCGATGTCCGGCCTGACCGAACGCGCGGCGATCGAAACGCCCGACATCAGGCCGCCACCGCCGATCGGGACGATGATCGTGTCGAGATCAGGTGCCTCCTCGAGCATTTCGAGACCGACCGTGCCCGCCCCGGCGATGATCTGCGGGTCGTCGAACGGGTGGACGAAGACGTAACCGTGCTCGGCTTCGAGCTCGCGCGCCTTGGCGAAGGCGTCGTCGACGATCTTGCCGTAGAGCACGACCTTCGCCCCATGGCCCTCGGTCTGCGTCACTTTGATCGTCGGAGTGCCTTCGGGCATGACGATCGTCGCCGGGATGCCGAGCCGCCTGGCGTGATAGGCGACCGCCTGGGCATGGTTGCCGGCCGAGGCCGCAATGACCCCGCGCGCCCGCTCCTCCGGCGACAGCTGGAGCAATTTGTTGAGCGCTCCGCGCTCCTTGTAGGCGGCGGTGAACTGGAGGTTCTCGAACTTCAGCCAGACCTCCGCGCCGATGACCTCGGACAAGGTGCGGCTGACCAGCATCGGAGTGCGGATCACCGCGCCCTCGATGCGCGCCGCGGCGGCGCGGATGTCGTCGATCGTCGGAGGCTGAAGCATAACCGCGAGCGGCCTAGCCCTTCACTCGCGCGGCGACAATGCTAAGCGGCGGCCATGCACAAGAGTCTCCTCGCCCTGGTTGCAGCGCTGTTCGCCTCGCCAGTTTTCGCCGAAACGCTGATCAGCAATGTCAACGGCATCACGGTCGATGCCGACGGAAAGCTGGAGCATTTCGGGGCGCTGCTGATCGACGACAATGGCCGGGTCGAGAGCGTCATCAAGTTTCCGACACCGCGAGTGAAGCGCTACGACCGGCTGATCGACGGCCACGGCCGCACCCTGTTGCCGGGGCTGATCGACGCGCATGGCCATGTGCTCGGATTGGGCTTCTCAGCGCTCCAGCTCGACCTCGTCGGCACGAGCTCGCTGGACGATTTGAAGGCGCGGCTGAAGGCCTATGCCGCCGCGCACCCCGATGCGCGCTGGATCCAGGGTCGCGGCTGGAACCAGGAATTGTGGCCGGTGAAGCAATTCCCGACCGCAGCGGACCTCGATTCGGTGGTCAGCGACCGCCCGGTGGTGCTCGAACGCGTCGACGGGCACGCGATCGTCGTCAACACCAGCGCGATGAAGGCGGCGGGCGTGACATCCTCGACCCCGGCGCCTGCCGGTGGGCGGATCGAGAACGGGCTGTTCGTGGACAACGCGACGAACCTCATCACCAGGGCTGTCCCGCCGGCGACCCCGACCGAGAACGACCGCGCCCTTGCCAAGGCGCAAGACATCTTGCTGAGTTACGGCGTCACCGGTGTCGGATCGATGAGCACGTCTCGCGCGGACTGGCAGGCGATGCGCCGCTCCGGGGAAGCGCGGCGGCTCAACGTCCGCGTGATGGTTTATGCCGACGCGTTCGATCTGGAGGACAGCAAGAACCCGGAGCCCACACCTTGGCTGTATGGAGACCGACTGCGATGGGTTGGAATAAAGATGTACGCCGATGGCGCGCTAGGCTCACGCGGAGCTTGGTTGAAGGAGCCCTACGCCGATAAGCCGGACACACGCGGATTGCGATTCCATTCAGATGAAGAAATCTGGAGCCGGGCGGAGATAGCGGCGTTTTCCGGATTCCAATTAGCGATCCACGCCATTGGCGATGCCGCAAACGCACAGGTGATTTCGACTTATGAGAGGCTTGCGAAGAAGTATGGCCGCGACGCTCGCTGGCGGATCGAGCATTTCCAGATCGCCGACCCGGCCGACATCCCGCGCCTCGCTCCGGCCGGGATCATCGCCTCGATGCAGCCGACCCATCAGACCAGCGACCGGCTGATGGCCGAGAAACGGCTCGGGCCGGACCGGCTTGCCGGTGCTTATGCGTGGCGGTCGGTGCTGAACAGCGGGGCGCGGCTGGCCTTCGGGACCGATTTCCCGGTGGAATCGCCGAACCCCTTCCCCGGCCTCGCCGCGGCGGTCAGCCGGCAGGACATGCAGGGCCAGCCGCCCGGCGGGTGGATCCCGGGCGAGCGGCTGACCTTCGCGCAGGCGCTCTCGGCCTACACCCGCGGCGCGGCCTACGCCGGCTTCGCCGAGGACCGGATCGGGTCGCTCGAGCCGGGCAAATGGGCCGATTTCATCCTGGTCGACCGCGACCCGACCAGGGTCGACGCCCAGAGCGTGGCGCGGACGAAGGTGCTGGAAACCTGGGTCGGCGGGAAAAAGGTGTGGGCGCGCGCGCCTAAGGCTTCGCCGACTGAGCGCGGGAAATAAGCATGCCCGGAGTCAGCACCTGCGGCAGCTGCTCCGGATCTTTGCCCGGCGCGTACCACAGATAGAAGGGCACGCCAGCGTGGCCGCGGCTGTCGAGGAAGCGGGTGATCGCGGGATCGCCGTTGGTCCAGTCGCCGGCCAGCACTTTGACGCCGGCCTTGCCGAACGCGGCGCGGACCTCGTCGCGGTCGATCGCGCCCGCTTCGTTGACTTTGCAGGTCAGGCACCAGTCGGCGGTGAAATAAACAAACACCGAATGGCCCTGCGCAACGTAGCTCGCGACCCGCGCCTCGCTCCATCGTTCCGCGCCCTGAACGCCAGCGGGCCGATTCTCGTGCTTCGGCACGGTGGCGAGGCCAAGCGGCACGACGGCAATCGCCGCGACCAGACCGAGCCACGCGGCGGCATTTCCCCGGCGCTGCAGCAGGCCCGCCACGAACAGAAAGCTGGCCAGTGCAATGGCGAACATCGTTCCGATGAAGAGTCCGCGATCCCCCGTCTGCCGATACAGCAGCCACAAAGCTGCGAGCGCGCTCGCGGCCATCGGGATGGCGAGAAAGCGCTGGAGGCGCCGCATCCACGGACCGGGCTTCGGCAATTTGTTTCGCAGCGCCGGGACAAAGGCAATGAGCAGGAACGGAAGGGCGAGCCCGAGCCCGAGCGCGGCGAACACCAGGATCGACCCCGCAAGCGGAAGCAGTAGAGCAGTGCCGAGCGCGACGCCCAGGAACGGCCCCGCGCAGGGCGTCGCGACAAACGCCGCGAGCGCCCCGGTGCCGAAGCTTCCGGCGGGACGCGCGCTGCCGCCGAGCGTCGGCAATTCGAAGACGCCGAGCAGGTTAGCGGTGATGGCGACCGCGAGCAGCAGCAGCATCATGATCGTGCGCGGGTCCTGGAGCTGGAACGCCCAGCCGGCCTCGACCCCCGCGGCGCGGATCGCGAGCAAGGCGACTCCGAGCGCTCCGGTGCCGACGATCGCTCCGGCGGTGTAAGCGAGCGCGTCGTGCCGCGCTTCGCCTGCGCTCTCGCCGGCCCGCGCCAGGTGTAGCGCCTTGAGGCCGAGGATCGGGAACACGCACGGCATCAGGTTCAGCAGGATCCCGCCAACGAGCGCGCCGAGCACGGCCCACAGCACTGCTTGCCAGCCCAGTTGCCCGATCGGGGTTCCGCCTTGGGGCACCTGACCCGGCGCAGCCAGAAATTCTATCCCTCGTCCGTCCCCGAAAGAAAGCAGCGCCGCGAACTGTTCGTGCGGCGGGAGGCCCTTTCGCTCTAGCTCAGTTACCAGCCTGTCCCCCGACCGATGGAACACCTGTTCGGCGTCATAATCGATGACACCGTCATCCAGCGGGAAGACGTACGGATCCTTCAGTTCCACACTTGCCGGCAGCGGGATCGAAACGCGGAGCTTGTCGCGACGGATCTCGAAATCGGCCACGCTTATGACGACGGGAGGAATTGCCTGTCGCCATTTGTCGAACTGGGCGCGTTGCGGAGTGCCGGTCCCGACCGGAAGGTCGAGCGACAACTCACCCTGCTCCGGCACGCAAATCTTGTCGGTGCAGGCGAGCCAGTGGGCCTCGGCACGGATCGGGATCAGGCCCTGTGCATCCGCCGGGACCTTCAACCGGACGAGCACCGCATAATCGCGCTCGTAGACAAAGTTCATCAACCCAGCGACCGAAAGACGCGTCGGCACGGGATAGCGTAACTCGTCGACGCGGAACCCCTTGGGCAGCTGCCATTTGACGTCCATCGGCAGGCCGGCGTCGCCGGGGTTCTGCCAATAACCGTGCCAGCCCGGCGCGGGGATCATCTGAATCGCGAGTTCGACCTCACCGCCGGGCGGCGCCGGCCCCTCCGCGACCAGTTGCGGCGTGATGCCGCGGGCGTGCACGACTGCCGGCCACAGCAGGATCAGAAGAACGAGGAGCAATCGGCGCAGCATCAGATCGTCATTGCGAGGAGTGCAGCGACGAAGCAATCCAGTTCACTTCCACTGCGCACTGGATTGCTTCCCCCGGATCAAGTCCGGGGTCGCAATGACGTCTCTGGTCGAGTCTTGAACCATTGCCTGCGATTGCTGGCACTAAAGCGAAGTGGTATTTCGAACGCCACCCAAAGGGGGTGCCCATGACCGCAACTTTCGCCCTCCGCGCTGCCGCGCTGACAGCGCTCCTCACCACCGCCTCGATCGCCGTCGCAAACAGCAGCGGCGGCAGCATGTCCTCGGCGCCGAGCATGAGCGCGCCCGAGTTCGACGCCGCCGCGGAATATCGCGCTGGCATTGATGCGCTGAAGGCGAGCCGTTTCGCCGACGCCAAGAAATCGTTCGGCAAGGTGCTCGGGGTGGCGCCAACCGACGCCAACGCCAATTTCCTCGCCGGCCTCGCCGACGCCGGCCTCAACGACCTCAAGTCCGCGGCCCGCCACTATGAGCGCGCGACCAAGTCCAACGGCAAGATGGTCGAGGCCCACCAGGAGCTGGCGGTGACCTATGCCAAGCTCGGCCAGCGCGACAAAGCGCAGGCGGAGCTGGTGAAGCTCCAGAAGCTCGAGACCGACTGCAAGGGCACGTGCGAAAGCGCGCAATCGATCAAGGATGCGATCACGGCCGTGCAGGCCGCGCTCGCCGCCCCGCCGCAGGCGCGGCTCGAGACCAGCCCGCCGCTGCTGTTCGCCAGTGCTGCGGGCGGCGACCACGCCTATCTCGAGGCGGTCGGCCTGATCAACGAGCACCGCTATCCGGAAGCGATCGCCTCGCTCGAGCGCGCCGAAACGGCGTTCGGGGCGCATCCCGACATCCTCACCTACCTCGGCTTCGCCAACCGCAAGCTGCACCGCTACGATCTCGCCGAGCATTATTATCGCGCCGCGCTCGCCGCCGAGCCGAAGCACAAGCAGGCGACCGAATATTATGGCGAGCTGATGGTCGAGCGCGGCAATATCGTCGGAGCGAAGGCGCTGCTGGCCAAGCTCGACGGGATTTGCACCTTCGGCTGCTTCGAAGCCGAAGAATTGCGCCAATGGATCGCGGCCAAAGGCAAACCCGCCTCCTGATCCCGGCAGCCCTGCTGCTGCTCGCCGGCGCGGCCGACCAGCCGCAACTGCCGATCCGGGAAGCGCGCTGGCTGCGAACGCCCGATATGGTCGCCGACCTGACGACGCTTCCGCCGGAGTGCGTCGCCTGGCCGGCCGACCCCTCGCAGAGGCGGTCGGTGGCGGTCGGGCGGGCGCTGTTCCGCTCGCCGCTGCTGCTCGGCGGCCAGGCGGCGCGCGCCGGCCTGAGCTGCGCCAGCTGCCACCGCAACGGCCGGACCAACCCGCATTTCCATTTTCCGGGAATTTCCGGCGAGGCGGGCACCGCCGACGTCACCGCCTCGATCATGAGCGAGCATCGCGGAGACGGCATCTTCAATCCCAAGCCCATCCCCGACCTCGGCGGCGACCCGGCCAAGCTCAAGGTCAAGGGCACGCCAAAGCTGCGCGACTTTGTCCACGGCCTCATCACTCAGGAATTCGACGGGCCCGAGCCGTCACGGGCGGCGCTGAGCGCCGTCGTGGCCTATGTCGAAGCGCTCAACCCCGCGGCGTGCAAGAGCCAAACCGCCCGGCCCGCCACGCTCGTCTCCCGGCTGGGTGAAGTCGATTCCGCTGTCGACCTGGCCGCCGGGGCTTACGCCCGGGGCGACCTTGCAACCGGCCGCGCCCTGCTGTCGGCGGCGCGGTCGACGCTCGGCTCGATCGACGAACACTTCCAGGTTGCGGGCATGGAGGCGGCGCGCGGCGCGCTCCGGGCGGCCGACGCCGAGCTGTTCCGGCTTCAGGAGACCGGCCGCGCGGGCGCTTGGGCGGAGTGGCGGCACGACTGGCCGAAGCGGAAGCGGACCCTGCGGTCGGCCGAGCAGCGCTCGCTGTTCAACCCGGCGGTGCTGCGAACGCTGCTGGCGTCCTAATCGAGGTTGGAGCGCAGCCAGCGCTCGGCCTCGGCGATCGGCACGCCGCGGCGCGCCGCATAATCCTCGAGCTGGTCGCGGCCGACCCGGGCGACTCCGAAATATTGGCTGTCACGATGGCCGAAGTAGAAACCGGCGACGGCCGAGGTCGGCCACATCGCGTAATTTTCGGTGAGCGCGACCCCGCCCGGAGCGCCGCCGAGCATGTCGAACAGGGTCACCTTCATGGTGTGGTCGGGACAGGCCGGATAGCCGGGCGCGGGGCGGATTCCCTGATATTTTTCGCGGATCAGCTGCGCGTTGGAAAAATGCTCGTCGGCATAGGCCCACAGGCGGTTGCGGACCTCGGCGTGGAGCACTTCGGCGAAGCTTTCCGCGAGGCGGTCGGCGAGCGCCTTCAGGAGGATGTCGGAATAATCGTCGTTGGCGTCCTTGAAACGCCGGAGATGCGGCTCGAGCCCGTGGATGCCCACGGCGAACCCGCCGATCCAGTCGTCCTGATCGCTGCTGATGAAGTCGGCGAGGCACATGTTGTGGCGACCTTCACGCTTCTTCACCTGCTGGCGGAGGAAGGGGACACGGACATAATCGTTGCCGACCATCACGAGGACATCGTCACCCGACCGGATGCAGCGCCACAGGCCCACGGTGGCCTTCGGAGTAACCCAGCGCTCGGCGATCACCTGGTCGAACATCGCCTGCGCATCGTTGAACAGGCTGGTCGCGCTCTCTCCGACCACTGGATCATCGAGGATCTGCGGATAGTTGCCGGCCAGCTCCCACGCGCGGAAGAAGGGCGTCCAGTCGATCGACGCCTTTAGATCCTTGAGCGGCCAGTCGCCGAAATGGTGGAGGCCGGGATATTGCGGCGGCGGCGCCTGACCCGACGGATCGAACGGGAAGCCGTTGGCGCGGGCCTCCTCGAGCGATGCGAGTTCGCTCTGCCCGCTGCGCTCGCGCGACTTCCTGAGCTTGTCGTAATCGCCGGCGGTGGCGGCGATCAGCGGCTCACGCTGGGTGTCCGAGACGAGCGAGGAGGCGACCCCGACGGCACGGCTGGCGTCGAGCACATGGATCACCGGCCCGGCGTATGCCGGGTCGATCCTCAGCGCGGTATGGGCCTTGCTCGTGGTCGCGCCGCCGATCAGCAGCGGGGTCGTGAGGCCGAGCCGCTGCATCTCGCCGGCGACGGTGACCATCTCGTCCAGCGACGGGGTGATCAGCCCGGACAGGCCGATCATGTCCGCATTGTTGTCGTTGGCGGACTGCAGGATGTCCTGCCACGGCACCATCACCCCGAGGTCGATGACCTCGAACCCGTTGCACTGCAGGACCACGCCGACGATGTTCTTGCCGATGTCGTGGACGTCGCCCTTGACCGTGGCCATGACGATCCGGCCCTTGCCCTTGGTCGCCCCGGTCTTCTCTTTCTCCGCCTCGATGAACGGGATCAGGTGCGCAACGGCCTTCTTCATCACCCGCGCTGACTTCACCACCTGCGGCAGGAACATCTTGCCGCTTCCGAACAGGTCGCCGACGACGTTCATCCCGTCCATCAGCGGGCCCTCGATCACCTCGATCGGTCGCGCGAACTGGTGGCGCGCTTCCTCGGTGTCGTCGACGATATGCGCGTCGATCCCCTTGACCAGCGCGTAGGACAACCGCTCCGCCACCGGCAGCGCACGCCACTCGGCGAGCTTCTTCTCTTCCGCCGCGTCGGTGCCTTTGAAGCGCTCGGCGAGATCGACCAGCCGTTCGGTCGAGTCCGGGCGGCGATCGAGGATGACGTCCTCGCACGCCTCGCGCAGTTCGGAGTCGATCGCGTCATAGACGTCGAGCTGGCCGGCGTTGACGATGCCCATGTCCATCCCGGCGGGGATCGCGTGATAGAGGAACACGCTGTGCATCGCGCGGCGCACCGGCTCGTTGCCGCGGAACGAGAAGGAAAGGTTCGAAAGACCGCCCGAGATATGCGCGCCCGGGCAGCGGCGGCGGATCTCGCCGGCCGCCTCGATGAAGTCGAGCGCGTATCGGCGATGCTCGTCGATCCCGGTCGCGACCGCGAAAATGTTCGGATCGAACACGATGTCGCGCGCCTCGAACCCCTGGTCGAGGAGCAGCCGGTAAGCGCGCTCGCAGATCGCGACCTTGCGCTCCGCGGTGTCAGCCTGGCCGGCTTCGTCGAACGCCATGACTACGACGGCGGCGCCGTAGGACCGGCACTTGCCCGCGAGCTCGAGGAACGGCCCCTCGCCTTCCTTGAGGCTGATCGAATTGACGATCGGCTTGCCCGAGACGCACTTCAGGCCGGCCTCGATCACGCTCCATTTGGACGAGTCGACCATCACCGGAATGCGGGCGATGTCGGGCTCGGCGGCGATGCGTTTCAGGAAGACGGTCATCGCCTGCTCGGAGTCGAGCAGGGCCTCGTCCATGTTGACGTCGAGGATCTGCGCGCCGTTCTCGACCTGGTCGCGCGCGACCTCGACCGCCGCATCATAGTCGCCGGCGAGGACCAGCTTCTTGAAGCGCGCCGAGCCGGTCACGTTGCAGCGCTCGCCGATGTTGACGAATCGCGCTCCGGCGCCCGCCTGCTGAACCTTCGAAGCCTCCATCAGGCGGCGATGCTCATCGGCTCGAGGCCGGCGAGCACCGTTTCCCGCGGGGCAGCCGGGACGGCGCGCGGCGTGCAATCGCGCGCCGCCCCGGCAATTGCGGCGATATGCTGTGCGGTCGTCCCGCAGCATCCGCCGACGACGTTGACCAGCGAGCCCTCGACCCAGTCGCGGACCTGCGCGGCAGTTTCCTCCGCCGCTTCGTCATATTCACCGAGCTCGTTGGGCAGGCCGGCATTTGGATAAGCCATGACCAGGGTGTCGGCGACCGCTGCGAGCGCGGCGAGGTGCGGCCGCAGCTGCGACGCGCCGAACGAACAGTTGAGGCCGATCGTGAGCGGCCGGGCGTGGCGCACGCTGGCCCAGAAAGCCTCGACGGTGTGCCCGGAGAGGTTGCGGCCGCTGAGATCGGTGAGGGTCATCGAGATCATTTGGGGAAGCTCGCGGCCCAGGGCCTGTTCGGCCTCGAGCGCGGCCATGATCGCGGCCTTGGCGTTGAGCGTGTCGAACACCGTCTCGATCAGGATGAAATCGACCCCGCCCTCGACCAGACCGTCGATCTGTTCGCGGTAGACCGCCTTGACCTGGTCGAAGTCGACCTCGCGATACGCCGGGTCATTGACGTTGGGCGACAGCGACAGGGTCTTGTTGGTCGGCCCAAGCGCTCCGGCCACCCAGCGCGGCCGGCCGTCCGCGGCCGAACAGCGGTCCACGACCTCGCGGATGATCCGCGCCGCTGCGCGGTTCATTTCCGCTGTCAGCTCCTCGGCGCCGAAATCGGCCTGGCTGATGCGGTTGGCGTTGAACGTATTGGTCGCCAGCACCTCCGCCCCCGCCGCGACGAACTGCTCGCAGGTCGCGCGGACGATCTGCGGCTGGGTGAGGTTGATGAGGTCGTTGTTGCCCTTCTGGTCCTTGATCAGGTCCAGGCCCGCGCAATACGCCTCCGCCGACAGCTTCTCGGCCTGGATCGCAGTGCCGTAGGGCCCGTCCTTGATCAGTATCCGCCTGGCGGCTTCGGCGCGGAAGGTCTCGGCGGGACTCATGGCCTGGTCTCCCTTGGCGCCCTCACGCCCAACAGGTGGCAGATGGCGTAACTGAGCTCGGCCCGGTTCAGCGTGTAGAAGTGGAAGTGGCGGACCCCGCCGGCATAAAGCTGGCCGGCGAGCTCGGCCGCGACCGTCGCGGCGATCAACTGGCGCGCCGACGGCAAATCATCGAGCCCTTCGAACAATTCGTCGAGCCAGCCGGGGATCGAGGCGCCGCAGGTCTGGGCGAAGCGCCGCGTCGTCGCGACGTTCGACACCGGCAGGATGCCGGGAACGATCTCGACGTCGAGCCCGGCGGCCGCAGCCTCGTCCTGGAAGCGGAAGAAGCAATCGGGCGAAAAGAAGAACTGAGTGATCGCGCGGTCGGCGCCGGCATCGACCTTGCGCTTTAGGTTGTCGAGGTCGGCGGCCCGGCTGCCCGAATCCGGGTGGATCTCGGGGTAAGCCGCGACCGAGATGTCGAACGGCGCCACGCGCTTAAGCCCGGCGACGAGCTCGGCCGCATTCCCATAGCCGTCGGCGTGCGGCTCGAACCGGCCCCCCGGCTCGGGCGAGTCGCCGCGCAGCGCGACGATGTTGCGCACGCCCGCCGCCCAATAATCGCGGGCGACCTCGTCGACCTCGTCGCGGCTCGCTCCGACGCAGGTCAGGTGGGCGGCCGGGGTCAGCGGCGTCTCCTTGAGGATCCGCTCGACCGTCGCATGGGTCCGCTCGCGGGTCGAGCCGCCGGCGCCATAGGTCACCGACACGAACCGCGGGCTAAGCGGAGCGAGAGTCTGGATCGAGGTCCACAGCGTCTCCGCCATGGTCTCGGTCTTGGGCGGGAAGAATTCGAAGCTGACGGCGATGTCGCCGCGCGCTTCGGCGAACAGCGGGTGGTGCTGATCGAGGCATTCGAACGCGTTCATGCCGCCCTCCGCTGCGCCAGCGGCGGCTTGCTTCCGCGCCACACGGTCACCGTCAGCTCGCCGCCCTCGAGATGCTCGACATGGTCGACCGCCAGGCCGGCGGCGGCGAACCACCCGGCCATGACCTCGTCGTCGAAGCCGAGCCGGATGTGTGCGTCGCTGGCCCGCAGCTCCTCGCGGCCGTGGGCGGCGAAATCGACGATCAGCAGGGTTCCGCCGGGCGCCAGCACCCGCGCCGCCTCGGCGATCGCCGCCGCCGGTGAGTGCGCATAGTGCAGCACCTGGTGGATGATGACGCTGTCTGCGCTCTCGTCAGTGAGCGGCAGCGCATACATGTCGCCCTGACGCAGGCTGGAGGCGATGCCTGCCGCCTCGAGCTTGACGCGGGCCAGGCGCAGCATCTCCGACGAGCGATCGATGCCGATCGCCTGGGTCGAGCGTGGGCCGAACAGCTCGATCATCCGCCCCGTGCCGGTGCCGATATCGACCAGCCGCCCGAGCAGCCGGCGGTCGAGCGCCCGGCCGATCGCCCGCTCGACCTCGCTTTCCGCGACGTGGAGCGAGCGGATCTGGTCCCACACCTCGGCGTGGGCGGTGAAATAGCGAGTCGCGGCCTCGGCACGATCGGCGCGGATGGCTTCGGTTCGCGCCGCATCGGCCGCGAACAGCGCGCGGGTCGATTCATCCGACCAGCTGTCGATCAGCGCGAACACCGGGTCGGTCCGTTCGGTGTCGGCGAGGGTCAGGAACACCCAGCTGCCCTCCTTGCGCCGCTCGAGCACGGCGGTATCGGCGAGGATCTTGAGATGGCGGGAGACGCGCGGCTGGCTTTGCCCGAGGATTTGCGCCAGCTCCCCGACCGACAGCTCCATGATCCGCAACAAGGCGAGAATGCGCAGTCGCGTGGGATCGGCCAGCGCCTGGAAGCGGTCGGCAAGCGGAAGTCCTGCAGTCACGCGAATAAGGATATAAAGATATCTTTATATGGTCAAATCCTCGTGGTGAAATAATCTCTTGTGCGTGAGTAGAGATTATCGCTATCTCCCGACGCTGGCCTGTTCGACTCGTGGGGCGGGCCGCAACCGGTGTCCCCCAGTGACACTATCAAGGGAGTGGAAGAACATGATGAAGGTTGCCCTGACCGCCGTCCTCGCGCTCGGTCTCGCAGCGTGCGGTGGCGACAAGACCGCCAACAATGCGGCCGAAACCAATGCCGAGAATGCGGCCATGACCGACGTGAACGCGGCGAACAACGACACCACCGCCAACCTCGACACGGCGCTCAATGCGACCGGCAATGCCGTCGAGAACGCGGGCAACGCGGTCGAGAACGCCGGCAACGCGGTCGAGAACGCGGCCGCCAACGCGCACTAAGACGCGTCTCCAACCGACTTTCGAAAGGGCCGTCCCGCCGGGCGGCCCTTTTTTTATGCTCGGCCGAGGTGGTAGTTTGGCCGAGTGAGATATGCAGTCTTCGCCCTTGTCCTGCTGGCAGGCGCCTGCCGCGACGACCGGCCGCCCGCGCCGACCGCGCAAGAATCCGCCCAGCTCAACGAAATGGAGAGCGCGCTCAACGACATGGCCCAAAATGAAGAAGGGCCGGAAGCGAATGCCTCCGGCCCTTCCAATAACGCGAACTAGAGCGTCGGACCTAGAAGTCCATTCCGCCCATTCCGCCCATGCCGCCGGCCATCGCCGGGGCGGGCTTGTCGTCCGGAGCGTCGGCGATCGTCGCCTCGGTGGTGATCAGGAGCCCGGCAACGCTGGCCGCGTCCTGGAGCGCCGTGCGCACCACCTTGGTCGGATCGATCACGCCCGCCTGGACCAGATTCTCGTAGGTCTCCGTCTGGGCGTTGAAGCCGAGCGCCGGATCGTTGGCATCGACCAACTTGCCGGCGACGACCGCGCCATCATGCCCGGCGTTCTCGGCGATCTGCCGCACCGGCGACTGAAGCGCCTTGCGAATGATGTCGATGCCGCGGGTCTGGTCGTCGTTCTCGCCCTTCAGTCCGTCGAGGGCCTTGATGGCGTAGAGCAGCGCCGTGCCGCCGCCCGGGACGATCCCTTCCTCGACCGCGGCGCGGGTCGCGTGGAGCGCGTCGTCGACGCGGTCCTTGCGCTCCTTGACCTCGATCTCGGTGGCGCCGCCGACCTTGATCACCGCGACTCCGCCGGCGAGCTTGGCCAGCCGCTCCTGCAGCTTCTCGCGGTCATAGTCGGAGGTCGTGGTGTCGATCTGCTGACGGATCGCGCCGACCCGGCCCTCGATATTCTCGCGGGTGCCGTTGCCGTCGACGATCGTGGTGTTGTCCTTATCGATCGTGACGCGCTTGGCCTGGCCGAGCATGTTCAGCGTGACGGTCTCGAGCTTGATGCCGAGATCCTCGCTGATCATCTCGCCGCCGGTGAGGATCGCAATGTCCTCGAGCATCGCCTTGCGGCGATCGCCGAAGCCGGGCGCCTTGACCGCCGCGACCTTGAGCCCGCCGCGCAGCTTGTTGACCACCAGGGTCGCCAGCGCTTCGCCCTCGATGTCCTCGGCGATGATCAGCAGCGGACGGCCGCTCTGGACCACGGCCTCGAGGATTGGCAGCATGGCCTGCAGGTTCGACAGCTTCTTCTCGTGGATCAGGATGTAGGGCTCGCTCAGCTCGACCTGCATCTTCTCCGGGTTGGTGATGAAGTAGGGCGAGAGATAGCCGCGGTCGAACTGCATGCCTTCGACCACGTCGAGCTCGAAGTCGAGGCCGCGCGCTTCCTCGACGGTGA
>DASRAY010000130.1:0-2969 GCA_035637935.1 Sphingomicrobium sp. | reverse complement strand
AAGCAGAAGGATTCGAACGAGCCGGCCTTCTCGCCCGACGGCCGCTACCTCTATTTCTCCGACGACGCGACGCCCGGCGACACGTTCCAATATTCGAAGGACGTCAACGGCCAGATCTACGTGATCCAGCGCCTCGACCGCGAGACCAACGACATCGACACCTACGTCAGCGGCCCCGGCGGCGCGATCCGCCCGACCCCGTCGCCCGACGGCAGGAGCCTCGCCTTCATTCGGCGGATTCGGGGCAAGTCGAACCTGATGCTGCTCGACATCGCCTCGGGCCGGATCGACTCGCTGACCGACGGCCTCGAGCGCGATCTCCAGGAGACCTGGGCGGTCCACAACGTCTATCCTGGGATCAGCTGGACGCCCGACGGCCGGGCAATCGTCTATTGGGCCGGCGGCCACCTCCACCGCATCGACGTCGCCACCAAGGCGGTCAGCGACATCCCGTTCCGAGTCACCGGCTCGCGCTTCGTCGAGGATGCGCTGCACGTCGACAAGCGCGTCGGCGAGACCAGCTTCGACGTGAAGATGGTGCGCTTCGCCCACGCCAGCCCCGACGGCCGCCGGGTCGTCTACGAGGCGCTCGGCAATCTGTGGATCAAGGACATCGCGAGCAATGCGCCGCCGCGCCGCCTGACCCGCGCCGCCGAGCGCGAGGCTTATCCGGTGTGGTCGCGCGACGGCCGCCAGATCGCTTACGTGACCTGGGACGACGACCGGGGCGGTGCGATCAAGGTCGTCGGCGCCGGCGGCGGCGCGGGCCGCACCGTGACTTCGGAGCCCGGCTATTATCGCGAGCCGGCCTTCTCGCCCGACGGCCGGCTTATGGCTTACCGCAAGGGCTCGGACGGATTCCTCGCCACGCCCCTGTGGGGCCGCGACCCCGGCATCTACGTCCTGCCCGTCAGCGGCGGTAAGCCGAAGCGGGTTTCGAAAACCGGCGCCTTCCCGCAGTTCGGCCGGGACGGCGAGCGCGTCTTCTTCGTCGACCAGGACAGCGACAACAATCAATTGTTCAAGTCGGTCAGCGTCGCCGGCGCCGATCCGCTGACTCATCTGAAGGCGACCAACGCCGCCGAGTTCGCGCTGTCGCCCGACGAGCGGTTCGTCGGCTGGACCGAGCGCTACCAGGCCTATGTCATGCCGTTCGTGCGCAGCGGCCGGACGATCGACATCGCCGCCGATGCGAAGGCGCTGCCGCAGACGAAAATCAGCGCCGACGCCGGCGACTATCTGCATTGGTCGGGCGACGGCAGCACGCTTTACTGGACGCAAGGGCCGGACCTCTACGGCCGCCGCGTCGACCTCGCCGCGTTCGACGGCGCCAAGACCGGCGCCTCGCCGCCCATCGCTCACCTCGGCTTCACGGCCGCCGAGCCGCACCCGACGGGCCGGATCGCGCTGACCAACGCGCGGATCGTCACCATGAACGGCGACCAGGTGATCGAGGGCGGGACCGTGCTGATCGACGGCGACCGCATTTCCGCCGTCGGGCCGACCGCCGCCGTCTCCTACCCGGCGGGCACGCGCACCATCGACATGAGCGGCAAGACCATCCTGCCGGGCTTCATCGACGCCCACTGGCACGGGCCGCACGCATCCGACCAGATCGTCCCCGACCAGGACTGGGTCTATTACAATTCGCTCGCCTATGGCGTGACCACGGTCCACGACCCGTCGGCCGACACCCACGAGGTGTTCGCTTCGTCCGAGCTGCAGAAGGCCGGCAAGATCCTCGGGCCGCGAATCTTCTCGACCGGCACCATCCTCTACGGCGCCGAAACCCCGTTCATGGTCGAGATCAAGACGCTCGACGACGCCCTCGCCAACCTGCGGCGGCTGAAGGCGTCGGGCGCCTGGTCGGTCAAGAGCTACAACCAGCCGCGCCGCGAGCAGCGCCAGATGGTGATCGAGGCGGCGCGCCAGCTCGGGCTCGAGGTCGTGCCCGAGGGCGGGTCATTGTTCATGCACAACATGACGATGCTTGCCGACGGCCACACGACGATCGAGCATTCGCTGCCGATCCCCAACATCTACGACGACGTCGTCCAGTTCTGGCGCGGCTCGAAGACCGCGTGGACCCCGACCTTGATCGTCGCTTACGGGGGGCCGTTCGGCGAATATCACTGGTACCAGCATTATCCGGCGTGGGCCGAGCCGATCGAAAGCAAATGGGCGCCGCAGGGCCTGCTCGACGCCCGCGCCCGCCGCCCGACCATCATCCCCGACGACGAGGACAATATCGTCAACGTCGCGCGCCAGACGAAGAAGATCAGCGACCTCGGGGTGCCGGTGTCGATCGGCGCCCACGGCCAGCGCGAGGGTTTGGGCGCGCATTGGGAGATGTGGGGCTTTGCGCTCGGCGGGATGAGCAACCTCGAGGCGCTCCGCACCGCGACCATCAACCCGGCGCGCGCGCACGGGCTGGCGGCCGACCTCGGCTCGATCGAGCCGGGCAAGCTCGCCGACCTCGTGATCCTCGACAAGAACCCGCTCGACGACATCCACAACACGACGAGTATTCGCTACACGATGATCGACGGGATGCTCTTGGACAGCGACCTCAACGCGGTCGCCGGCGGAACGCACAAGACGCGGCCGTTCTGGTTCCAGCGTTCGGCCGGCGGCAATTATTCCGAAGGCGCGACGGTCGGCGTCCCGCACGAGGATTAAAGGAAGCGCGAGGGCCGCAAATCGTGCGGGTGATCGTTCGACCACCCGCACCCGGTGACGCTCAAAACTCCCCGGCGATGCCGACCCGGACCGAGCTGTTCTTACCCCCCGCCTGGGAGAAGCCGACGCCCACCGCCATCGGGTTCTTGGTGTTGAGCCGGTACATCATCGACCCGCCCGTCGCGTACTGCCCGCGGTAAGCGGCGCCGTTGAGGGCATAAGTGAACTTGCCCGGCGCCGACGGGATCTGCACCGGGGTCATCGCAACGGTCGCGGCGATGCCCTGGCGG
>DASRAY010000129.1:0-5120 GCA_035637935.1 Sphingomicrobium sp. | reverse complement strand
GCCGATCGAATGGGCGCCGGTCGAGCAAGCCGTAACCACCGCATGGTTCGGCCCCATCAGCCCGTATTTGATCGACACCTGGCCGGAGATGAGGTTGATCAGCCGGCCGTGGACGAAATGCGGGCTGACCCGCCCCGGCCCGTTCTGGTAAAGGTTGACGCTTTCCTTCTCGATCCCGGGCAGGCCACCGATGCCCGAACCGATCGAGACGCCCGCGCGGAAACGCGTCGCTTCATCCATGTCGGTCAGGCCGGCGTCCTCGATCGCCTGGCCGGCGGCGTCGATGCCGTAGATGATGAACGGGTCGACCTGGCGCTGGACTTTGTGGTCGACGCGCTTGCCCGGGTCGAAGCCATATTCATGGTCGGCCGGCTTCACTTCGCACGCGATGCGGCACTTCTGGTCGCTGGCGTCGAACTTGGTGATCGTCCCCGCCCCGCTCTTCGAAGCGAGGATGTTTTTCCAGCTGGTCTCGACGTCGCCGCCGAGCGGCGTCACCAGACCCAGACCTGTCACGACGACACGGCGCATGTCAGTCACTCCAAATGCAACAGGCCCAAACCCGTGCGGGCTGAGCCTGTCGAAGCCCTGTATTTTTACAACGCCCTGGAACGCAAAAAGCAGCCCTTCGACAGGCTCAGGGCGAACGCTTGCCGATCAGCCCTTGTTCTGGTCGATATAGTCGATCGCGTCGCGGACCGTCGTGATCTTCTCCGCGGCATCGTCCGGAATCTCGACTCCGAACTCCTCCTCGAAGGCCATCACCAGCTCGACGATGTCGAGGCTGTCGGCGCCGAGATCGTCGATGAAGCTGGCGTCCTCGGTGACCTTGTCGGCCTCGACGCCGAGGTGTTCGACGACGATCTTCTTCACCCGACCGGCTGTCTCGCTCATTGGAAGCTTCCTCCGTTTGTGCTTTTGCCGTTGCCCTAGCGATGCTCCGTGAGGTGGGCAAGTAGGACACCGCTTTGCGCGGCCCCGCGCCCGGCTTCGTTACGCTGTAACAATCTTGCAACAGCTTTCGCCCGAATGCGGCCCGGAAGCCGCACGCTCTTCCGCAGGCGCGAGCCTTTCGGGCATATGTCGTCTCAACGACAAGACAGGGGGACTCTCATGCGCATTTCCGCAGCTCTGCTAATCGGCACGTCCGCATTCGCTTTTGCCGTTCCGGCGCTCGCCCAGACCGGGCAGGAGCAGGCCGCCCAGACGGCAAACCAGACCGCCGCTCAGGCGGCACCGGTGGTCGAGGATCGAAGCGAGATCATCGTGACCGCAACCAAGCGCGCGTCGCGCGTCCAGGAGGTCCCGTTCTCGATCAACGCCCAGACCCAGGCCGACATCCAGCGCGCCAATGCGCAGACGCTCGAGGACATCAGCCGCAACGTCGCCGGCCTCACCGTCCAGAACCTCGGGCCGGGCCAAAGCCAGGTCTCGATCCGCGGCGTCTCGGCCGGCCAGATCGTCCGCGATCAACCGGGCGTCAAGGAACAGGTCGGCGTCTACCTCGACGAAAGCGTCGTCTCGCTGTCGCTGTTCACCCCCGATTTCGACCTCTACGACCTGAACCGCGTCGAGACCCTGCGCGGCCCGCAAGGCACGCTGTTCGGCTCGGGCTCGGTCGGCGGCACCATCCGCTACATCACCAACCAGCCGAAGCTCGACGTGGTCGAGGGCTCGGTCGAGGGCGGAGTCAATTTCCTGTCCGGCGGAGGCATGGGCTACGAGGGCAAGGGCGCGATCAACATTCCGCTCGCCGACAAGGCCGCGTTCCGGGTCGCCGCTTACGAGACCCATTTCGGCGGCTTCATCGATGCGGTCGGCCCGGCCGGCGGCAAGAACGTCAACGACGGTAACCGCTTCGGCACGCGCGTGGCGATCCTGTGGCAGCCGGTCGAAGCGCTGCGAATCACGCCGCGGTTGGTGTTCCAACGGGTCGAAGCCAATGGCTTCAACCGCGAGGAATTCTACAACCTCTACGACAACCAGTTCACGACGACCGGCGGCAACCTGATCGGCAAGCGCACGCAATATCTGAAGCTGCGCGAGAAGTTCCGCGACCAGACGACGCTGATGGACCTGACCGCCGCCTATGATGTGGGCGGCGCGGAGATCACCTCGGTCACCAGCAAGATGCTGCGCGACATCTTGGTCAGCCGCGACGCGTCGGCGCTGACCGGTTCGGTCGGCATCGCTCCGCTGGCCGGCGCCGGAGTCCCCAACTCGATCGCCGACCTGCCGTCGAACCTGCGCGACACGACCAAGCTCAACCAGTTCACGCAGGAGCTACGGGTCGCGTCGACCGGCTCGGGTCCGCTGAGTTGGGTGTTCGGCGCCTTCTACAGCAACGTCCACCGCAAGTATAAGCAGCGCCTGCCGACTCCGGGCTATGACGCGATCATCGACACCGCGCTCGGCGCGGGCGTGTCAGCCTCGGTCGACAACGGCTTCGGCCTCACCGACAATCCGTACCACGCCGACCTGCCCTATGTGATCAAGCAGAAAGCGGTGTTCGGCGAGGCGAGCTACAAGTTCGGCCAGATCAAGGCGACCGCCGGCGGCCGCTATTACGACTTCAAGGAAGTCCGCGACTTCATCTCCGGCGGCCTGTTCTCCAACGCCGACACGCGGATCGGCGACCGGACCAAGTCGAACGGCTTCTCGCCGCGCGGCATCCTCAGCTGGGAGCCCAACCGCAACCTGAGCGTCAACGTCCAGGTGGCCAAGGGCTTCCGCCTCGGCGGCATCAACGACCCGCTGAACATCCCGCTGTGCAGCCCGGCCGACCAGCTGATCTACGGGCCCTTCGCCTCGGCCACCTACAAGGACGAGACGCTGTGGAACTATGAAGCCGGCGTGAAATACTCGAAGCGCGGCATCACCTTCAACGCCGCGGCTTTCTATAACGACATCAAGAACCTGCAGGTCACGGTGGACGCCGGAAGCTGCTCGTCGCGTCTGGTGTTCAACGTGCCCAAGGCGCACGCCAAGGGCGTCGAAGCCGAGTTCTCCGTGCATCCGATCGAGGGCCTCGACCTGTCGTTCGCCGGAAGCCTGCTGAACTCGGAGTTCGATTCGACCATCGCCAACCCGGTCCTCGCCACGCGAACCGGCATTCGGGACGGCAACCGTCTGCCGACAGTGCCCAAGTATCAGTTCGCTGCGACCGCGGGCTACGGCACGCACTTCAGCTCGACCGGAGAGTGGTACCTCAACGCCAGTGTCCAGCGCATCGGCAGCCGCTTCACCCAGCCGGGCGACCAGGAACCGGGCGCAGGCGTCTTCACGGCGCTCACGGCCAATCCCGCGATCTGGTTCGATCCAGTCACCGGCGTTGGCGGAACGGGCGACAACATCGTCGATTCGCTGAAGCTCCCGGCCTACACGCTCGTCAACGCCTCGCTCTCCCTCAAATGGGACAGCGGGCTCGAGCTGGTCGGCTACGTGAACAACATCTTCAACAAGGATCCGAAGCTGTCGTTCGACCGCGAGCGGGGCGGGCGCGCCCGGCTCGGCTATAACGTCGGCCAGCCGCGGACGATCGGGCTGACCGGCCGCTGGAAGTTCGGCGGAGCGCGCGCCGCCCCGCCGCCACCGCCGGTCGCGGTCGAGCCGCCGCCTCCGCCTCCGCCCCCGCCGGCAGCGGAGCCCGCTCCGCCGCCTCCGCCTCCGCCGCCCCCGCCGACTCAGGGCGAGCGCGGCAACTAATCGGAGCGCGGTGAAAGGTCCGAGAGTAACGCGCCGCTCGCTCCTCCTCGGGGCGGGCGGCGCAGCCGTTTCACCGGCGGTCGCAAGACCCTACAAGCGCGTCATGACAGAGCATGTCGTCGTGGTCGGAGCGGGCGTGTTCGGCGCCTGGACCGCCCATCATTTGCAGCAGCAGGGCCATCGCGTGACCCTGGTCGACGCGCATGGACCGGCGCACAGTCGGGCCTCATCCGGCGGCGAATCGCGGCTCACTCGGGCCGCCTACGGCAGGGACGCGATCTACACGCGAATGGCGCGCGATTCGCTGCCGCAGTGGCAGGCGCTGAGCGCGGTCTCGGGCCTGCCGATCCTGCACCAGTGCGGAATCCTGTTCTTCTTCCCGACCGAAGAGCCCTACGTCGGAGAGAGCATCGCCGCGCACCGCGAATTCGGACTGCGCACCGAAGTGCTCGATCGGGCGGAAATGGCGAAGCGGTTTCCGATGATCGACTTCGACGGCATTCGCGTCGGCCTGTACGAGCCTGACTTTGGCGCCCTGATGGCCCGCCGCTCGGTGCAGACCTTGGTCGAGCGGTTCGTCAAGTCGGGCGGGACCTATCTTAAGGGCGCGGCGACCGCGCCCGACTCGTCCGTGGGCAAATTGAGCGAGATCAGGCTCGCGAACGGCGAGCGACTTGCCGGAGACCGGTTCGTGTTCGCGCTCGGCCCGTGGCTGCCGAAGCTGTTTCCCGATGTGATCGGGCCCCGCATCCTGCCGACGCGCCAGGAGGTCTTCTATTTCGCGATTCCGCCGGGCGACCGCCGCTTCCTTCCCGCGGCGATGCCGGGCTGGGCCGACTTCAACGGCGGCGACATCTTCTACGGCTTCCCCGACCTCGAGGGCCGAGGCGCCAAGTTCGCCCACGACCAGCACGGCGTCGCGGTCGATCCCGACACGCAGGACCGGCGCCCGACTGCAGCCGCGCTCGACGAAATCATCGCCTACCGCGACCGCCGCTTCCCGTCGCTCCGGGGCGCACAGCTGACCGGCGCGGAGGTCTGCCAGTATGAGAACAGCTCGAACGGCGACTTCCTGGTCGATCTCCACCCGCGCTGGAGCAACGTGCTGCTGCTCGGCGGTGGCTCGGGCCACGGCTTCAAGCACGGGCCCGAGGTCGGGCGTTATGCGGCCGGGCGACTGATGGGATCCGTGACCGCCGAACCGCGCTTCAGTCTCGCGACGAAGAGCGCAACGCACAAGCGCGAGGTGCATTAGCTCCTCCCCGGGACGGGGAGGTGGCAGCGCGAAGCGCTGACGGAGGGGGGTCGGAGCCCTGCACGACGCCCCCTCCCCCATCCTTCGGATGGTCCCCCTCCCCGTCCCGGGGAGGATTAGGGAGCCTTCGCCACTCCGACCAGCGCCGGGCGCAACAGCC
>DASRAY010000128.1:0-7505 GCA_035637935.1 Sphingomicrobium sp. | reverse complement strand
GAGACGATCGAGCAAATCGACATCGTCCGCAGGATGATCGAGGCCTACCCCGGGGACCTTGAGCTAGCGTCGACCGCCGACGACATTGTGCGCATCCACAAGGCCGGGCGCATCGCCTCGATGATCGGTGTCGAGGGTGGCCGGCAGATCGGCGGCTCGCTTGCGGCCCTGCGCCAATATTACAACCTGGGCGCGCGCTACATGACGCTGACCCACAACCAGACCACCGAATGGGCCGACAGCGCGACCGACGATCCGAAATATGGCGGCCTCAGCCCGTTCGGCGAGACCGTGGTCCACGAGATGAACCGCATGGGGATGCTGGTCGACCTGAGCCACGTCTCGGCCGACACGATGAAGGACGCGATCGCGGCGAGCAAAGCGCCGGTGATCTTCTCCCACTCGTCGGCGCGCGCGATCGGCGGCCATCCGCGCGACGTACCCGACGACGTGCTCCAGCTGCTGCCGGCGAACGGCGGGGTGGTGATGGTCAATTTCGTGCCCAGCTTCCTGTCGAAAGAGGTGTGGGACTGGAGCGCCGCCAAGGACGCCGAGGAAGCCCGCCTGAAGGCCATCCACCGCGCCAGCAAGGCCGAAGTCGCGGCCGGCGTGGAGGCGTGGAAGGCCGCACACCCGGCGCCGGTCGTGACCGCCGCCGATGTCGCCGATCATATCGAGCATATCGTCAAGGTCGCCGGCTACGACCATGTCGGGATCGGCGGCGACATGGACGGGATCGATTCGACGCCTGCCGACCTCACCGGGGTCCAGGATTATCCGAACCTGTTCGCGGAATTGATCCGGCGCGGCTGGTCCGATGCGAACCTGGCCAAGCTCGCCGGCGGCAACGTGCTGCGCGTGCTGCGCCGGGCCGAAGCGGTGGCGGCGTCGATGAAAAGCGAGCCGGCGGCGCTGTCGGACGTCGATACCGCCAAATGAGCGAGCCACCGCTTCGCGCGGCGATCATTCCGGTGACGCCGCTGCAGCAGAATTGCTCGTTGCTGTGGTGCACGAAGACGATGCGCGGCGCGTTCGTCGACCCGGGCGGCGACCTGCCGCGACTCAAGGCGGCGGCGGCGCAGGCAGGGGTGACGATCGAGAAGCTGATGATCACCCACGGCCATATCGACCATTGCGGCTCGGCCGGGATCCTCGCCGAGGAGCTCGGCGTGCCGATCGAAGGCCCGCACGAGGAGGATCTGTTCTGGATCGCGCGGCTGCACGAGGACGGCCAGCGCTACGGCGTTCCCGGTCGCCCCTTCACGCCCGACCGCTGGCTCGACGACGGCGACCAGGTGACCCTCGGCGAACTGACCTTCGACGTCGCCCATTGCCCCGGCCACACCCCCGGCCACGTCGTCTTCCACCATCCCGAATCGAACTTCGCGACGGTCGGCGATGTGCTGTTCCAGGGCTCGGTCGGCCGCTGGGATTTTCCGCGCGGCAACCAGCAGCAGCTGATCCGCTCGATCACCGGGAAACTCTGGCCGATGGGCGACGACACCGCCTTCGTCCCCGGCCACGGCCCGATGTCGACCTTCGGCCACGAGCGCCGCACCAACCCCTTCGTCAGCGATGCCGCGCTGGCGGCGTAGGGCCACCTTGGGTGGAAAGCGGGCATTAGATAAGCTTTCAGCGATTCCTCACTTCGGCCTCATGCCGATCAGCATCGAGACCAGCATCCTGGCGTCGTATGCCGAGAGGATACCAGCCCGTTGAGAGCCGACCGGTCGAGCGTGGCATCGGGTGCGCTTCTGTAATCCCTGGCGCGTTCTTTGGCGTGGCGGGCCTTGCTGATTACGCCGGCCCTCAGGGCTGGCTCGGCATTTCAGAGTTCTTGGGCTGGGCTGTACTGTGTTGGGCAGCGGGGCTCGGCTTAGGCGTTCTGCTGCGACAGGCTCGGTACGGCGCACCGCGTCGTTATCTGGGACCCATTCTTGCCGTCGTCGCAATCGGGTGTTTCACGTACGCTCCTTATTGGCTTGGCCTTGGCGCACCCATGATCGCAAAAGTCGCCTTCACGACCTCGCTGCAAGTCATAGGGACGATCGCGCCTTTCGCTTTGGCAGCAATCGCGATTCGCAACGGTGCTCGTCATGGGTACTAGCGTTCGCAAGGCGTCGAAATCTAGCGGCCCAAGCATAGCTCCGCGACACAGACGATCGCCCACAGCGCCAGCGCAACTCCGGCGAGGGCGCTGGCGATCATGCCGTAGGCTCGCCAGCGGCGGTTGCGGTCGGCGTCCATGCCGATGCCGTGGGCGATGCGGGCGACGATGAAGATTAACGCGATCGCGCCGAGCGCCCAGCGGTTGGCTCCGGACAGCTCGAGGCCGAGCAGCAGGATCAGGAAGAAGGGCGCGTGCTCGATATAATTGGCCTGCGCACGCATCCGCCGAAGCAGCGGCTCGTGGCCGCCGTCGCCGACGCTGACCTTGAAGTCGCGGCGATGCGCGGCAATCCGGCTGCCGAGCCAGATGTTGACGAACACGGCCGCTGCGGCCGTCGCCAGGGTTACCGGTATGGGCGTCATCGGACCCCTCCCCTCGCCGCTTCCTCGCACCACCGCCGCGCCCTTGCAACTGCGGCTCCAGTCGCTATAGGGGCGCGGTTCGCGACGGTCCGGACGCCGCGGCGGGTGCCGACCCATTGGGAGGGCCCGCTGAGACGAGGCGCAGATCGTCGCCATTTTTATTGCTGTTAAAGGTGCCGCAATGGCTGTCCCGAAGAGAAAAACCTCGCCGTCCAAGCGGAACATGCGTCGCAGCCATCATGCGCTGACCCCGACCAAGTTCCAGGAATGCCCGAACTGCGGCGAACTGAAGCTGCCGCACAACCTGTGCCAGGCTTGCGGCCACTACAACGGCCGCGAGATTAGCTCGCCCGAAGCTTAAGCGCTAAAGCGGCTCACCATGACCGGGGGCCCGCGAATCGCCATCGACGCCATGGGCGGCGACAGCGGCCCGGCGGCAATGATCGCCGGGGCCGCCCGCGCGCGCCGCCGCGACCCGAGCCTCGAGTTCATCGTTTACGGCGACGAGGCTGCGGTCGAGGCCGAACTGAAGCGCCACGGCGGACTGCGCCCGAGCGTCACCCTGGTCCATTCGCCCGAGGCCATCGCCCCGAGCGAGAAGCCGAGCCAGGCGATCCGCCGCGCCGGCACCACCTCGATGGGCATGGCGATCAACGCGGTGAAGGGCGGCAAGGCCGACGCGGCGCTGTCGGGCGGCAATACCGGCGCCTTGATGGCCATGTCCAAGCTCGCGCTGCGCACCATGCCGGGGATCGACCGGCCGGCGCTCGCCGCGCTGCTGCCGACGCTCGGCGCCACCGACGTCATCATGCTCGACCTCGGCGCCAACACCGAGTGCGACGCGCAGAACCTCGTCCAGTTCGCGGTGATGGGCGCGGCCTATGCGCGGACCGTGCTCAAGATCGCCCGCCCGCGGGTCAAATTGCTCAACATCGGCACCGAGGAACTGAAGGGGACCGACGAGCTCAAGGCGGCCGCGGCGCTGCTGCGCGAGGCCGATTATCTGCCGTTGCAGTTCGACGGCTTCACCGAGGGCGACCAGCTGTCGCGCGGCGAAGTCGACGTCGTGGTCACCGACGGCTTTTCGGGCAATATCGCCTTGAAGACCGCCGAGGGCACTGCGCGCTTCGTCACCGACCTCCTGCGGCGGGCATTCAAGAGCTCGCTCCGGTCCAAGGCCGGCTTCGCGCTGTCACGGCCGGCGCTCAACCTCCTGAAGGTCCACCTCGACCCCAACAACCACAACGGCGCGGTCTTCCTCGGGCTCAACGGGCTGGTCGTGAAGAGCCACGGCAGCGCCAACCCCAAGGGAGTGGCCAACGCCATCGGAGTCGCCGCGAGCATGGTCCGCAACGACATCACTCGGCGGATCGGCGACGACCTCGACGACTTCCGCGCCCACGCCTTCGCCAACGAGGCGGCCCAATGAGCCTGCGCTCGGTGGTGCTCGGCGCCGGATCGGCGCTGCCCAGGCGGCGGGTCACCAACGCCGAGCTGGCCGAGACCGTCGACACGTCCGACGCGTGGATCGTCGAGCGCACCGGGATCCGCAGCCGCTATCTCGCCGGCGATGGCGAAACCACCGCGAGCCTCGCCGCCGGAGCGGCGCGCAAGGCGCTGGAGAGCGCGGGGGTCGACGCCACGGACATCGACCTCATCGTCCTCGCCACGGCGACTCCCGACCAGACCTTCCCGTCGTCGGCGACCAAGGTCCAGGCCGAGCTCGGCATCAACGACTGCATCGCCTTCGACGTGCATGCCGTGTGCACCGGCTTCCTCTACGCATTGACCGTCGCCGACTCGATGCTGCGCGGCGGCAACGCCAGGAAGGCGCTGGTGATCGGGTCGGAGACGTTCAGCCGGATCCTCGACTGGGAGGACCGCGCGACCTGCGTCCTGTTCGGCGACGGCGCCGGCGCCCTGGTGCTCGGCGCGGAGGAGAGCGACGGCGGCATCCTCGCCACCCGGCTCCATGCCGACGGCCGCCACAACGACCTGTTGTTCGTCGACGGCGGGCCCTCGACCACCGGGACCGTCGGCAAGCTCCGGATGAAGGGCCGCGAGGTGTTCCGCCACGCGGTGGTCAATCTCGCCGAAGTGATGAACGAGGTGCTCGAGGCCGCCGGCCTGACCGCCGCGGAGGTCGACTGGGTCGTTCCGCACCAGGCGAACCAGCGAATCCTCGACGCGACCGCCCGGAAATTGGGCCTGCCCGCGGAGAAGGTCGTGATCACCGTCGGCGAGCATGCCAACACCTCGGCGGCGTCGGTTCCGCTGGCGTTCGACACGGCGATTCGCGACGGCCGGATCAAGCGCGGCGACGTGGTTGTGCTGGAAGCGATGGGCGGTGGCTTTACCTGGGGCGCCGCAGCGCTCAGGTATTGAAAAATCTGGGCAATCCGTGAAAAAGTCGAATTGCCGACATGACGGGTTTCCGTTACGTTGCTGTAATCTAGACGGCGGGGGCACGCCGTGACAGGCTGGAGAAGATCATGGCGGATCTCGGGATCGCGCGTATCAACAAGGATTCGGGTGTGAACGGCACGCTGACGCGCGCGGACCTGGCCGACACCGTCCACCGCAAGCTCGGCCTGTCGCGCGCCGAATCGGCCAATGTCGTCGAGCGCGTCCTCCACCACATGTGCCATGCCCTGGCCAAGGGCGCGAACGTCAAGGTGTCGGGCTTCGGCACCTTCATCCTGCGCGACAAGGGCCAGCGGGTCGGGCGCAATCCGAAGACCGGGGTCGAGGTGCCGATCGCGCCGCGGCGGGTGATGACCTTCCGCGCCAGCCAGATCATGCGCGACCGGATCGCGAAGGGCTGACCGCGAAAGTGGCGGCCGGAGACAAAGACCCGGGCGCACTCCAGACGATCGGGGAACTGGCCGACGAGCTCGGCGTCGCCCAGCACATCCTGCGCTATTGGGAGACTCGCTTCCCGCAGCTGCGACCGATGCAGCGCGCCGGCAACCGCCGCTACTATCGCCCGGCCGACGTCGCGCTGGCGCGGCGCATCCATCGCCTGCTCTCCGAGGAAGGCTATACCGTGCGCGGCGTCCAGAAGCTGCTGCGCGACAAAGGCGCTCAGGCGGTGGAAGTCGCGACCGCCGCCGCCCACGCGGCCCGGCCGGCGGCGCCGCCCGACCAGGATCCGGGCAATGGCGTCGACGTGTTCCGCCTGATCGAGTTGCGCAACCGCCTCGCTTCAGCGCTCGATTCCTGAAGGTTAACCGCGCGCCAACCACGCCCGTTCAGCGCGGGGTTAAATAATCCGTGTCAGTCTCTTAGCCGGACGTGGAACCGATGCGGGTGGAGTGGACACCGCCCTCATCCAATGGTCGAACCGGGCGCGGTCGTCGTGCCTGGCGAAGGCGGACGCGTCCCTGTGCGTTAGGGGACCTGAATGACCAAGAAGGATGAATCGACCGCCGCCAGCTATTTGAAGCGCGACCCGCGCATCGCCGTGCGCTGCGATGCGGTGCTGATCGAAGGCGACGGCTGCACGCTCGACGTGGTCATCACCGACGTGTCGCGCGACGGGTTCAAGCTCGAGTCGCGGAGCGAGCTCGAGGTCGGCAGCGAAGTGATGCTGCTCGTCACCAAGATGGCGCCGGTCAAGGCGCTGATCCGCTGGACCCGCGGCTACGAAGCCGGCGGCGTGTTCCTTGAGCCGGTGGCGCTTTAGGCCTTCCGGTTTGCCTAGACTCTGAGCGCCGCCGCGGCTTCCGCCTCGCGCTTCAGGTTGCGGGCGAGCTGGCTCATGCCGTTGAGATACTGTGGCGGGACGTGCACGCCGCGATAGTCGAGCTGGGCGGCGGCGCGCAGCGTCCACATCGGGTCGATCAAATGCGGCCGGGCGAGCGCCACCAGATCGGCCCGGCCGGCGGCGAGGATCGAATTGGCATGGTCGGGCTCGTAGATGTTGCCGACCGCCATGGTCGCCAGCCGCCCCTCGTTGCGAATCTTGTCGCTGAACGGGGTCTGGAACATGCGGCCGTAGACCGGCTGCTGCTCGGCCCAGGTCTGGCCGGCCGAGACGTCGATCAGGTCCGCGCCCTCGCGCGCGAACGCTTCGCCGATCGCCACCGCCTCGTCGGGAGTGACTCCGTCCTCGCCTGCCCAGTCGGTGGCCGAGATGCGCACCGACATCGGCCGGTCGCCGGGCCAAGCGGCGCGCATCGCGGCGAACACTTCGAGCGGATAGCGCAGGCGATTCTCGAGCGAGCCGCCATAGTCGTCGGTGCGGTTGTTCTGCAGCGGCGTGATGAAGCTGGACAGCAGGTAGCCGTGCGCGGCGTGGAGTTCGACCATGTCGAAGCCGCATTCGATCGCCATGCGCACCGCGGCGACGAACTGGTCGCGGACCGCGTCCATATCGGCGCGGGTCATGGCCCGCGGCACCTGGTTGGCCGGCGTCCAGGGGACGTCGCTCGCCGCCATCACCGGCCAGTTGCCCTCGTCGAGCGGGACGTCGTTCCCCTCCCAGCCCAACCTGGTCGAGCCCTTGCCGCCCGAATGGCCGAGCTGGAGGCAGATCTTGGCCTTCGACTGGGCGTGGACGAAGTCGACGATCCGCGTCCACGCGGCCGCCTGCTCGGCGTTCCACAGGCCGGTGCAGCCGGGGCTGATCCGGCCCTCGGGCGAGACGCAGGTCATCTCGGTGAAGACGAGGCCCGCACCGCCCAGCGCGCGCTCGCCCAAGTGGACCAGGTGAAAGTCGTTGGGCACTCCGTCGACCGCCGAATACATCGCCATCGGCGAGACGGTGATACGGTTCTCGACCGTCATCTCGCGCAGCTTCAACGGCGCGAACATCGGCGGCGCGGTGGTGTTCGATCGGCCGTCGGTCGCGCGCTTCCAGAACCAGCGCTCGACCCCCTCGAGCCATTCGCGGTCGCGCAGGCGCAAATTCTCGTGGCTGATGCGCTGGCTGCGCGTCAGCAACGAGTAAGCGAATTGCAGCGGCTCGAAGC
>DASRAY010000127.1:0-33134 GCA_035637935.1 Sphingomicrobium sp. | reverse complement strand
ACCGCCTTTGGGGTTGATGTCCGCTTTCCACCCATTGCGGACATCCGTCCGCCGCCGTAGCTGGTCAAATAGCGATGGAGGGCACGTGGGGCCGGTCAGCACAAGGACATTGATCGCGACTCGGCGGGCACTGGTCTTTGTTGCGGTTCTGATTGCTGGCGCTGCAATGCTGAGAAGCAATAGTCCGCTCCCGCTATTCAGCGCGATGGCAGCTATCCTCATTGTGTATACCGACCTCTGTCGAGGCTGCGGGAAGGTACTGTTTTTCGAGCGCGGCCGGACTTGGAAGCAATGGCTCAACCCGCTCTATGTACCGCTCGCTTGCTCTCGCTGCGGTGCTGAAACGTAAGCGATTGCCAATGTCCGCTTTCCACCCAAAGCGGACATTCGGCCTGAAGGCGCAACCGCTTGCGCCGAGCCCTCGGCCATGCCACGTCGGCCGGGACGGACCGCCGAGTCTCGCGGCCGTCGCATACAGCTCGGGGGGCTAAGCTGTGCCGAAACATGCGACTGGCGGGCGCCGGGGTGGCGTCCGATGATCTTCAATTCGCTGACCTTCCTGCTGTTCTTCGGAGCGGTGCTGGCGCTGCACAACGCGCCCTGGTTCGGCTGGCACCAGAAGAAGATCAACCTGCTGCTCGCCTCCTATTTGTTCTACGCGGCGTGGAACCCGCCGTTCGTCATCCTGCTGTGGGTCTCGACCGTGGTCGACTGGTGGGCGGCGCAATGGATGGTGCGGGCGAAGCGCGAGCGGACTCGCAAGATCTGGATGATCACGTCCGTCGTCGTGAACATCGGGATGCTCGGCTACTTCAAATATGGCGGATTCCTGCTCGACAATTTCGTCGCGCTCGCGAGCTCGGCCGGCATCGCCTACCATCCGCCCAAGTGGGACATCATCCTCCCGGTCGGGATCAGCTTCTACACTTTTGCCACTTTGTCCTACACGCTCGACGTCTATCTGCGGCGGGCCAAGCCGGCGCAGCATTTCCTCGATTATGCGCTGTTCGTGACCTTCTTCCCGCACCTGGTGGCGGGACCAATCATGCGCCCGACCGAGCTGGTCCCGCAATTCGCCAGCACTCGGCGGGCGACGCCGCATCAATTGTACTTCGGCCTGTCGCTGATGATCCTCGGCCTGTTCCAGAAGGTGGTGCTGGCCGACGGCTTCCTCTCGCCGGTGGTCGAGAAGGTCTATGATGCGCACGAGGGCGTGCCCATGGCGCTCGACGCCTGGGTGGCCACGCTTGCCTTCAGCGGTCAGATCTTCTGCGACTTCGCCGGTTATTCGACGACCGCGATCGGGGTCGCGATGTGCCTCGGCTTCGCCATGCCCGACAATTTCCGCTTCCCCTATGCGGCCGTGGGCTTTTCCGATTTCTGGCGACGATGGCACATCACTTTGTCGAGCTGGCTGAGGGACTATCTCTACATCCCGCTCGGTGGAAACCGGCACGGGCCCGCGCGAACCTACACCGCGCTGATGGGGACGATGCTGCTCGGCGGCCTGTGGCACGGCGCGGCCTGGACGTTCGTGGTGTGGGGCGGGCTGCACGGGACGTATCTCGCCGTCGAGCGCTGGCTGCGCGGCCGCTTTGCGGGCTGGAAGCCCGGGCCGCTGGCGTTCCTGGCGCTCGGCCTGCTGACCTACGTGCTGGTGAACATCACGTGGGTGTTCTTCCGCGCCAAGACCTTCGGCGGGGCGGCGACCATGCTGCAGTCGATGGCCGGCCTGGCCGACAAGCCGATTCCGATGATCGCGCTGCTGCCGATGGTCTATGCGATGCTGATCATCTCGGCGATCGTCGGGACGCATTGGTGGATGCGCGACAAGACGCTCGAGATCGCGGTCGAACGCACGCCGTCGTGGCTGGTCGGCAGCCTGCTCGCGGTCATGGCCGTCATGATCCTTTCGGAACAGGGGAAAGGCAGTGCCTTCATCTACTTCCAGTTCTGACCAGGCCCCGAAGGGCATCGTTCAGCGCGAGGGCGCGCTTCCCGCCGGGCTTCGACGGACGGCGTCGGACCGGCCGGGTGAAGCGCAACCGGTGCCGACACGCGACATCCCCAAGCAGCCGTGGGGGCGGATCATCATCGGCGTCGCGGCCGCGCTCGTCAGCGCCGCCGTCGCGCTCGAAGTGAACGCGCGCGAACGAATCGGCCTTCACGCCGGCGACCTCGACAATAGCGAGATCGCGTGGAGCGATGAGAAATTGCGCGCCGCCGGGGCGCCGGCAGCGATCGTCGGTGACAGCCGTATCCTGTTCGACACCGACCTCGACCGGTTCGAGCAGCTGACCGGGGTGCGCCCGATCCAGCTGGCGATTCACGGCACCAGCGCGCTGACGCTCCTTGAGACCATGGCCGACGACCCGGATTTCAAAGGCGTCCTCATCGTCGGGCTTGCCGACACGATGTTCTTCCAGCCGTTCGACGGCTACGGCGGCTACGTCAAAAAGTGGCACGAATATCGCGCGCCCTACCGGATCGTGTCGAACCAGATCGACCACGCCCTCCAGCGCCGAATCGCCTTCCTCGATTCCAATTATCGCCTGAGCGTCCTCGCCCATCGGCTCGACCGCGATTTCCGGCCCGGCGTCGAAGGCCCGATGGACGACATCTGGAAACTGCAGGAAGTGGGCGAGCATCGCGCGACGCATCTCTGGGACCGAGTCGAATACGACCCGGCGTGGCGCGCCCGGACGCGCTGGGCGTGGAAGGGCTTCAAGGAGAAATTCCCGTTCACCCCGCAGCTGATCGCCAAGGGGCAGGCGCGGGCCAAGGCGGCGGTCGACAAGATCCGCGCGCGGGGCGGCGACGTCGTCTTCGTTCGGCCGCCGTCGGACCCCCATTTGCGGGTCAATGAGGAGGCCCAGGTGCCGAAGGCGAAGGGCTGGGATGTGCTGCTGCGCAATACCAAGAGCGTCGGAATTCATATCGACGACCTGCCCGCCGCCCAGGGCCTGCCGCTGCCGGAATGGTCGCACCTCAGCCGCAAATGCGCGACGGTCTTCACCGATATCTACGTGCGCCGGCTGACCGAGCTGACCCCGCGGTTCAAGCTGCGCGGGGACGCACCGCCGCCGCTGAGCCGGGCGGATTGCGTGCCGGCAGCCTAGCCTTGCGGGACGAGGGCGGGCGGCCTAGCCGCGCCGGGTGACTTATGCCGGCGTCGAACTGGGCGGGACGAAGTGCATCGCCGTGGTGGCGGACGATGCCGGGGGCGTGCTGGCGCGACAGGTCATCCCGACGACGTCGCCGGGCGACACGATTGGCCGCGTCGAACGGACGCTGCGCGACTGGCAAGGCGAGCATGGGTTCGAAGCGCTGGGAATCGCCAGCTTCGGGCCGATCGACGTCGATCCGACTTCGGCTAACTGGGGGCAGATCCTGCCGACGACCAAGCCGGGCTGGTCGGGCACCAGCCTCGCGCCGCGGCTGCGGGACACGCTGGGCGTGCCGACCGCGTTCGACACCGACGTCAACGGTGCCGCCTTCGCCGAGATGCGCTGGGGCAGCGGTCGCGGGTTCGCCGATTTCGCTTATGTGACGGTCGGCACCGGGGTCGGCGTGGGCCTGATCGTCAATGGCGCGCCGACGCGCGGGTTCGGCCATTGCGAGCTCGGGCACGTGCGGGTCGCGCGCCGGCCGGGAGACGATTGGCCCGGCGCCTGCCCCTATCACGGCGATTGCGTCGAGGGGCTGGCAGCGGGCAGCGCTCTGAAGGAGCGGTTCGGCGACCGGCTGGCCGAGATCGCGCCCGACGACCCGGTGTGGGATTCGGTCGCCTGGACGCTGGCCCAGCTCTGCCAGGTGATCGTCTGCGCCGCCGCGCCGCTGCGGATCGCGATGGGCGGCGGAGTGATCGAGCGGCAGCCGCAGCTGCTCGGCCGGGTCGAGGCGATGCTGGCCGACAGCCTGAACGGCTTCCTGCGGCTGCCGGGCGGCGGCGCCTACGTCCGGGCGCCGGAACTCGGGGCGGACGCCGGCCCGCTCGGCGCGATCGCGCTGGCGATGACGGCTAGGCCCTAGCGCCGATCAGCAGCCGGGCGCCGTCGCTGGCGAGCTCATCGCCGGGCTCGAGCAGGAGGCAGTCGCCGGCAGCCGCGACGTCACTTCCGGACCGCACCTGGCCCTCGAGCGGGATGATCCAGCGCTGCCGGTCCCGAAGCCGGTCGCCGTGGCTGTGCACCAGGGTGAAAGCGGGACCGTCGATCAGCATTTGCTCTTCGTCCGGCGCGAGGTGCCGGGACGGATCCAAGGCGCGAGCGGGGCGGGCGACGGCTACGGCCTCCTCGACGTGCAGCGCGCGCGGGCGGCCGTAGTCGTAGAGGCGCCAGGTGACGTCGGCATTCTGCTGGAATTCGAGCAGGGTCAGGCCGCCGCCGATGGCGTGGATCGTGCCCGGCGGGACGAAGAAGAAATCGCCCGCACGGACCGGCCGCCAGGCGACCAGCCGCTCGATCGAGCCGTCGAGTGCGGCGGACCGGAGTTCGTCGCTGGATATCTCGCGGAGGAGCCCGAGGCCGATGGTCGCGCCGGGCTCGGCGTCGAGCACGTACCAGCATTCGGTCTTTTCCGGCGGATGGACCTGGATCGACAGCCGTTCGCTGGTGAAGATGTATTTGGCGAGCAGCGGAAGCTCGCCGCCGCCGGTGAACCACAGTTCGCCAATCCGCCGGCCGTCCGGGGCGCCGAACCGCGGCGGCAGGCCGGTCCGTCCCCACGGCTTTTCGACATAGCGGCGGGCGAGCTTCATCGAAGCTCGTCGAGCGCGGCACCGAGGCGCCGCACCGCTTCCTCGAATTGGTCCGTCGGATAGCCGAAGCCGACGCGGAAATGGTCGGGCATTTCGAACCATCTTCCGGGCACGATCGACGCGTCGTGACGCTCGCGGAGATGGTCGTCGAGCCGCTGCGTGTCGCCGCCGGCCCAGCGCGGGAACGCCGTAAGACCATGCTCGGCCGGCAGGGATTCCAAATCCGCTCGCGCTGCCGCGAACGTGTTGAACGCTGCCCGATTGCGCTCGAGCATCGCCGGAGTCTCGCCGAGCACGGCGTCGAGCCGGTCGAAGGCAATGCAGGCGAGGCGCTCAGCCGGATGCGCCTGATTGACCCCGAACAAGTCGTTCAATCGCCACATCCGCTCGGCCACATCGGGCTCGGCGAGGATCCAGCCGCAGCGCAGCCCGCTCAGGCCATAGACCTTGGTCAGGCTGTTGGTGACGACGAATCGAGGACCGAGGTGCACGGCGCTCTGCCGCCCCGCGGCGTCCAGATAGACTTCGTCGATGAGGACGCGCACTCCGAGCGCTCCGATGGCGCGGAGCGCAGCGTCCTCGGTGAGCGCGCCGCTCGGGTTGTGCAGGTTGGTCAGGACGATCAGGCGGGTGCGCTCCGACACGGCGGCGCGCACGATCTCGGGATCGAGTCCGAAGCCGTCGCCCGCCTTGCGCTCGAACCGTTTGATCTTCGCGCCGAGGAACGACGCCGCCCCGAGCAACGGCTCGTAGGTCGGATGCTCGACCAGGACTTCGTCGCCGGGCGAGATGAGGGCCGCCATGGCGAGGAAATTGGCCATCGACGTGCCGTCGGCGGACACGACCTGGTCGACCGCGACTCCGTAGCGCGCCGCGATGCGCTCGCGCAGTGCGCCGTACCGCGGGTGGCTAGCGCCATCGAGATCGAGGTCGGGGATCGTCCAGTCGAGCGAATCCATGCGGAAATGCGGAGGTTCGCTGCCCGTGAGCGGGAAGCGCACGGGCGGCTTGAACTTCGCCCAGTGCATGTAATCGGACTGCATCGCCCTCATGCCGCCGGGCCCCGCCGCTTGCGGCGCTGCCAGTAGAGGCACGCCGGGACTCCGGCGAGCAAGATCGCATAGCCGATCAGGCTGTTGGCAAGGTTGTTCCAGACGGTGGCGACGACGGTGACGGCGCAGGCGCCGACGAACAAAGCGGTGGTCAGCGGGTGCAGCGGCACCTTGAACGCGACCGGCTGGGCGGGGTCGCGGCGGCGGAACACGAACAGCGCCGCCCCGGTCAGGCCGAAGAAGATGAAGTCGACCGAGACGACGTAGCTCAGGATCTGGCCGAAGGTGCCCGACAGCGCGATGGCCGCGGCGGCGGCGCCCTGCAGGACGATCGCCACGGCGGGCACGCGGGTGGTCGCGTTCACCTGCGCGACGCTGCGGAAGAACAGGCCATCCTCGGCCATCGCGAAATAGACCCGCGGCGCGGTCAGCATACCCTGGCTCAGGAAGCCGAGCGCCGAGATTGCGATGCCAATGGCGATCAGGGTCGCGCCGCGCTCGCCGAGCGCGAGGCGCATCACGTCGGTCGCGGGCGTCTTCGAGGCGGCGAGGCCGGCCGGGCCGAGCGCATGGACGCAGACGAAGGCGACCGCGGTGTAGAGGATGACGACGCCCGCGACGCCGAGCAGCAGCCCGCGGGCGAGGTCGCGCTGCGGGTTGCGCATCTCGCCGGCGACGAAGCTCGAGGTCTGCCACCCGCCGTAGGAGAACATCACCGGGGTCAGCGCGGCGCCGATCGCGGCGAGGGTCGCCATCGACCCGGGGCCCGCGGCTGGCGGCCGGGGCGCGGCGGCGGGGGCGAGCAGGAGGCCGACCGCCACCAGGATGGCGATGGCGAGGATCTTGAGCAGCATCAGCCCGCTCTGCACGTTGCTGCCGGACTTGACGCCGAGGCAGTTGACGAGCGTGAGCAGCGCCAGCACCGCCACCGCGACCCCGCCGTCGGGAAGCGGCAGCTGGACGAGGTTGCCGAAGTAGCGGGCGAAGGTGATCGCGACCGCGGCCATCCCGCCCGACTGGATCACCAGCAGCAGCGCCCAGCCGTAGAGGAAGGCGGGCATCGGGCCGTAGGCGTCGCGCAAATAGGCATATTGGCCGCCGACCTCGGGCCGGCGCGCGGCCAGCTCGGCGTAGACGAACGAGGCGGCAAGCGCGACCACCCCGCCGAGCAGCCACACGCCGACGATCAGGAGCGGCGCGGCGACGTGCTGGGCGACCTCGGCCGGAGTGACGAAGATGCCGGAGCCGATGATCCCGCCCATCACCAGCATGGTCGCGTCGAACAGGCCGAGGCGGCGGACGAGGCCGGGCTGGTCCGCGCTCAAGCCGGCGGCGTTTCACGGGGCGAAGACATGCCGCATCATTCCATCAGCGCCGGATGTCCGCAATGGGTGCCTGGAACCGGCAGCCGCCTAGCGGCCGCGACGAGCGGGATTCTCGCGGACGAGGCCGGGCGGGTGCGGCACCGGCGCGTCGAGGCGCCCGATCGGGTCGAGGTAGATGCGGCCGTGCGGGGCGTCGAAGGTCATGACGAAACGCTGCAGCAGCTCCATCCCGATCAGCGGCGGATTGCCGCCGGGCCCCCAGAAGTCGCGGAATACGTAGGGTCCGAACCGGACCGACCGATATTTGCCCGATACGCCCTGGAAATCGCCGCCGAGGCCGTTGCCGAGCGTGGTCATGGCGATCAGCGTCGCCTGGGCGGCGGACGGGTCGTTGACCGAGCTTTCCGAGCCGGTGTCGATGCGCAGCTCGCGGTCGATCGCGACCCCGCGGCGCGGCTCGATCCGGGCCTTCAAGTAGAGCTTCCCGGCCTCGGCACGGAGCGGCAGGACCGCAGCCCCCGACGGCCCCGGCGCGCGCTTCGGGTCGTACCAGCTGATCCGCTGCGCCTTGGGATCGATGCGCACGACGTGCCGGACGAACAGCTCCGACCCGATCAGTCCGCGAACCTCCTTCGGCAGCGACGCGCCGCTTAGGTCGAGCACGTAGGGCGCGCTGTCATAGGAGCTGCCGCCGAGCGCGATCCGGACGGGTTGCGCGTAGGCATAGGGAACCGCGTTCGGGCCGGTGCCGGTGGTCGCGCCCTGGCCGGTGATGCCGAGCTTCAATTCGGCGGCCAGCGCCGGGTCGATCACGCTCCGCGGGGCGCCAGAATCGACGATGAACCAGTAAGGGCCGGCGCCGTTGACCCGCGCCTCGACCATCATCAGCTTGCCGTCGCGGCGATAGTCGAGGGTGCCGAGCGGCCGGACGCCTGCGGCGCTGCAGCTGGTGAGGACCGCGCAGGTCGCGGCGATGAGCGCTTGTCGCATCGGCACCTCCGTGGCGCCGGCTTCGCCGACGGACGGCGCCGTGCCTAGCGGCGTTCGACCGGCGCGGGCGCGCGATTCGACGAGCGCGCCGGCAGGCTCTCATCAGACGAAAGGATTGGCGTCAGCGCGACCGTTTCACGATCGCCCGGACCAGGATCGCATAGACGACCGCGCCGACCGCGAGGGCGACGAGGGCGACCCATCTCTTGGCCTGCACGCAGGCGGCCGCCTCGAGCTCGGTTGCGCCGATCCCGCAATCGCCGTGAACCGTCGCCGCGAGGCCGGCGATGCCGATCCAGATCGCCCAGAAGATGATGGTCGCGAGGGCGATCCGGAGCAGCAGTTTCACGAGAAGACGGCGGTCAGGCGCCAGGGCGTATGGCTGCGGATCGTGTCGATCGCGTCATTGGCCACGGTCTTGCGATCGGTGCCGTTGAAGGAGAAGGCCCGCTTGGCCGGATCGGGTTCGGAGAAGATCGCGCCCGTAGCCGGCACCCCCGTCGAAACCGAGTCGCCATACATGTTCTGGACCGTCTGGCCCTGAGCCTCGCGGCCGAAATCGACCCATTCGAGGCCGGCATCCGCGTCTTTCCACCACTCGTAGCCGACGCCCCAGAACTGGCTCGCCAGCGCCTCGGCGGTGTAGGCGGAGCCGACGTGCTGGTTCTGCCAGATGTGGGTGCATTCGTGCGCCAGGGCCTCGGGTTCGACCGCCGCCGTGACCTTCTTCATGTAGATCATGTTGCCGAGGACGAACGGCCGGTCGTTGAGGCTGAACACACCGGCGAAGCCGTCGACGATGCGGACATTGTAGGTGGCGAGCGATTCGTCGAACACCCGGTGGATGATGGCGAGCTCGGACTCTTCGAGGGCGCGCGGCCAGCCGATGCAAAAGATCACCTGGACCAGCGCCAGGCCCTTGCCGCCAACGGCGATCACCGCGCCGACGATCCCGGCCGCGATGTCGCCGAGGCCGTGGAGGATACCCCAGCCGTCGCCGGTGAAAATCCCGCCGAAGACCCGGATCAGGCCGCCGAAAAGGCCGCCAACGACCGCGCCAGTCCCCTTGGCGATGGCGGCGAAGACATCGAAGATGCTGGTCATCACGGCGCCGAGCCAGCGCAGGACGACGCCGGCGTAAGGAATGCGCTTCCCCGCCCAGGTCAGCCCGTCGCCGATCAGATGGCCGAGGGATTCGATGAGATCGGCGACCGAGTCGGCGACCTTGTTGAAGATTTTCGAGGTGAACTTGCCGGTTTTCTTAACGCCGGTTCGAGCACTCATGGCCTTTCCCCCTTCGCGACGAGCATGATGTGCATGCGGTCATGGACGGTGCGGCCGGAGCTCCGGATCAAGCACAACAGGCCCGTGCGAGCGCCGACGCGACTCAACCGAGCAAGGCGCAAGATTAGCCCAACACCAGCAATAGGCAAAACCGCCTATTCGGCGGGGACCGCCTGAGCCTCGAGGCGGGGCGCCGGCTTGTCGAGGCGGAAGCAGCGCTTCACGAAGACGAAGAACAACGGCACGAAGAAGATCGCGAGGAAGGTCGCGGTCAGAGTGCCGCCGACGACGGCGCGGCCGATCGCGTTCTGGCTGCCCGCGCCGGGACCGGTCGCGACCGCCAGCGGCAGCACTCCGAACACGAAGGCGAGGCTGGTCATGATGATCGGCCGCAGCCGCAGCTTCGCCGCCTCGACCGCGGATTCGACGCAACTCGCCCCGGCGCGCATCCGCTCCTCCGCGAACTCGACGATCAGGATCGCATTCTTGCAGGCGAGGCCCATGGTCGTGATCAGGCCGACCTGGAGGTAGATGTTGTTGTCGAGGCCGGTGAGCTTGGCCCCGAGCAGCGCGCCGACGATCCCGAGCGGGACGACCAGCACGACCGCGAGCGGGATCGTCCAGCTCTCGTAGAGCGCGGCGAGGCACAGGAAGACGATCAGCAGCGACAGTCCGTAGAGCGCCGGCGCCTGGCCGCTCGAGCGCTGCTCCTCGTAGGACAGGCCGGTCCATTGCAGCGCGGTTCCGGGCGGGAGCTTGGCCTGCATTTCCTCGAGCGCCTTCATCGCCGTGCCGGTGCTGACACCCGGGGCGGGAGAGCCCTGCAGCTCGAGCGAAGGCAGGCCGTTGTAGCGCGACAGCTGGACCGGGGCGTTGGCCCAGTTGAGGCTGGCGAAGGAGGTGAACGGCGCCATGCTCTTGCCGTCGGCGCCGCGGACGTAGAGGTCCTGAACGTCCTCGGGCCGCTGGCGGTACGGCTCGTCGGCCTGGACGTAGACCCGCTTCACCCGGCCGCGATCGATGAAATCGTTGATGTAGGAGCCACCCCACGCCGACGAGATGGTCTGGTTGATCTGGCCGATGTCGAGCCCGAGCGCGCGCGCCTTGTCCTGGTCGACATTGACGTTGAGCTGCGGCGCGTCCTCGAGGCTGACCGGGCGGATGCCGACGATGCGCTTGTCCTGCATCGCCATGCCGAGCAGCTGGTTGCGGGCTTCGGTGAGCTTGGCGTGGCCGATATTGCCGGTGTCGACCAGCTGGAGGTCGAAGCCGGTGGCATTGCCGAGCTCGAGCGCGGCGGGCGGGATGAAGGAGATGATCAGCGCGTCGCGATATTGCGACATGGCGCCGGTCGCGCGGTCGGCGATCGCCTTCGACGTGTTCTGCTTCCCGCTCCGCTCCTCCCACGGCTTCAGCGGCAGGAAGGCGATGCCGGCATTCTGCCCCTGGCCGGCGAAGGAGAAGCCGCCGACTGTGAACACGCCCTCGATATTGTTGCCCTCATTCCTCTCGAAATAATGGCGGGCGTAGTCGAGCGCGGCGTCGGTCCGCGGCAGGGTCGCGCCCGACGGCTCGGCGACCAGGGTGAACACCGCGCCGGTGTCCTCGTCGGGGAGGAAGCCGGTGGGGAGGCGCCAGAACAACAGGCCCATGACCGCGAAGATGGCGAGATAGACGGTCGCGGCGCGCTTCACCCCGCCGATCGTGCTGCGCACCCCGCGCTCGTGAATCACGCGGGCGCGGTCGAAGCCGCCGTTGAACCAGCGGAAGAAGCGGTCGGACAGCCCGTCGCCCTCATGCTTCAGCGGGTCGCCGGGCGGCAGGATGGTCGCGCATAGCGCCGGTGTCAGGATCAGCGCGACGAGGACGGAGAGGGCCATCGCCGAGACCAGGGTGAGCGAGAACTGGCGGTAGATGACTCCGGTCGAGCCGCCGAAGAAGGCCATCGGCAGGAATACCGCGGCGAGCACCACGGCGATCGCGATCAGGGCGCCGGAAATCTCGTCCATCGATCGCCTCGCCGCTTCCTTCGGCGGGCAGCCGTCCTCCTGGATCAGGCGTTCGACATTCTCAACGACGACGATCGCGTCGTCGACCAGCAGGCCGATCGCGAGGACCATGCCGAACAGCGTCAACGTGTTGATGCTGAATCCGGCAATGGCCATCACCGCCAGCGTGCCGAGCAGCACGACCGGAATGGCGATGGTCGGGATCAGGGTCGCGCGCCAGTTCTGCAGGAACAGGAACATGACGAGGAAGACGAGGACCATCGCCTCGAATAATGTCTCGACAACCTGCTTCAGCGACACCTTGACGAACGGCGTCGTGTCCCACGGGTAGATGACCTTGACGTCGGCCGGGAAGGTTTTGGCGATCTCGGCGATCTTCGCCTTCACTTCGGCGGTGGTCTTCAGCGCGTCGGCGCCCGGCGCGAGGCGGATGGCGGCGGCGGTCGCCGGGTGCCCGCTGTAGTTGGCGCTGAACCCGTAATTCTCCGCGCCCAGCTCGATCCGCGCCACGTCGCGCAGCCGCACGACCGAGCCGTCCTCAGAAGTCTTGAGCCGGATCGCGCCGAACTCCTCGGGCGTCTGGAGGCGCGACTGGACCGACACGGTCGCATTAAGCTCCTGGGTCTTGGGCGCCGGGAGATTGCCGATCTGCCCGGCCGAGACCTGCGCGTTCTGCGCCTGCACGGCCGAGGTCACGTCGGCCATGGTCAGCTGGAAGCTGTTGAGCTTCATCGGGTCGACCCAGATGCGCATCGCATATTGCGAGCCGAACAGCTGGAAGCTGCCGACGCCGTTGATGCGGCTGACCGGCTCCTGGATTTTCGACGCCATCATGTCCGCGAGGTCGGACTGGTCGTGCGATCCGTCGGCCGAATAGAGGCCCGGAACCAGGGCGAAGTTGGCCGAGGATTTGTCGACCCGGACGCCCTGGCGCTGGACCTCCTGCGGGAGCAGCGGAAGCGCCGCCTGGACCTTGTTGTTGACCTGGACCTGCGCGGTGTCGGGGTCGGTCCCCTGCTCGAACGTCAGGGTGACCGTGACCTGGCCGGACGACGAGGATTGCGAGGAAAAGTAGCGCAGGTGGTCGATGCCCTGGAGCTGCTGCTCGATGATCTGGGTGGTGGTCTTGTCGAGGGTCGTCGCGTCGGCGCCGGGGAAGACCGCACTGACGCTGATCTGCGGCGGCGCCAGCGCGGGGAATTGCGCGATCGGCAGCGAGCGGATCGAGAGGAGCCCGAACAGGCAGGTGAGGATCGCCAGGACCCAGGCGAAGATCGGGCGGTCGATGAAATAGCGCGACATGAGCGTCAGCGGCCGCGCACGATCTCGGGCTTCACCGGAACGCCGGGACGGACCAGCGGACCGGCGTCGGTGATGACCTTTTCGCCGGGCTTCAAACCTCCGGTCACGATCCAATTGTCGCCGCTGGTCCGGTCCGCCTGGATGACCCGCAGCTCGGACATGTTGTTCTTGCCGACGACCAGGACGGTCGGCAGGCCACGCTCATTGCGGCTGACCGCGCGCTGCGGGACCAGCATGCCGCGCGCCTGGATGCCCTGGCTCAACTGGCCGCGCACGAACATCCCGGGCAGCAGCAAGTGTTGCGGGTTGGGGAAGACGGCGCGGATGGTCTGCGACCCGGTCGCCGGATCGACCGTCACGTCGGCGAAGCGAAGGCTGCCCTCGAGCGGATACATCGACCCGGATTCGAGCTGGAGGCGGACCGGGGCGCGGTCGTTGGCGACCTGGCCGGACAGCGTGTCCTCACGAAGGCGGAGCAGGTCGGAGCTCGACTGCTGGATGTCGACGTAGATCGGATCGAGCCGCTGGATCGTGGCCAGCGGATTGTCCTGTCCGGCCTGGACCAGCGCCCCGGTGGTGTAGACCGAGCGCCCGATGCGGCCCGAGATCGGCGCCCGGATGGTGGTGCGGGCGAGATCGATCTCGGCCGAGCGCACGGCGGCGCGCTGGGCGGCGACGTCGGCGCGGGCTGCGCCGGCGGCCGAGACCGCGTCGTCGTAGAGCTGGCGCGAGACGAAGCTGCGCTTGACCAGCTCGGCGTAGCGACGGACCTGGCCTTCGGCGCCGATCGTCGAGGCCTGGGCCTTGGCCAGCGCGGCCTTGGCGCTGGCGACACGCGCTTCGTAGGTGACCGGATCGATGTGGTAGAGCGGCTGGCCCTCGCGGACGTAGTCGCCCTCGGTGAACAGCCGGGCGCGGATGATGCCGTCGACCTGGGGGCGGACGTCCGACGTCTCGAACGGCGCGGTGCGCCCGGGGAGCTCGGTGCTCAAGGTGACCGGCTGCTCGGTAACGACGATCACCCCGACGCGGGTCGGACCGGGCGGCGGCGGCTGAGTTTCGCCCGGGCCGGCGAACAGCAAGTAAGCGACGAGGAGCAAGGCGACGATCATGCCCGCGGCGAGCGCCAGCTGCTGCGCCGGCGGCCGGCTGCGCAGCCGGACCCACAGGGTTTCGCGCGCTTCGGCCGGGGGGGTTACGCTGCTCACCATACGGACTCCACCGGAGCCTGCTTGGCACCCCAGGGCGCGTTGACCCAGGGTGGCTTGGCCTGCCCCTTTTCGCGATCGCTCTCAAGAAGCCGCAGGCGCCGTTCAGGGACGGCGATTGCGGAAACGCACACGGCCAACAGCCGTCGTCCATGTGTGTCGGAAAGGGTCTTGCTTCAAGACCTATTCGACGAGCGCTCCCAACTGCAGTTGCGCGACTCGGCGATTGCTGGTTTGGTCGCCGTCCTCTCTTGAGCGGGAGGATGAATCATGCCGAATCTACGCACTTCCATGGTGCTGCTGGGGGCAGCGGCGCTAATCGTAAGCGTGAGCGCGTGCCAGAAATATGACGCGAAGGATAGCAACGGCGCCGCGGCGATGTCCGATACCGGCGCGGCGGCGGATGCGATCAAGGCGGACGAGAAAGCGTGGAACGACCAGTTCGACGCCAAGGACGTAAATGCGTTGGTTGCGCGCTATGCGGAGGATGCCCATTTCGTCGTGCCGGGAATGAAAGGCATCACGGGCTCGGCCGACATCCGCAAGGCCTATGAGGACGCCTTCAAGGATACCGGGTTCGCGGTCGATTTCGCGAGCGACAAGATCGACGCCTCGGGGGACCTCGCCTACTCGCGCGGCCATTTCACCGAGAAATACACCGATCCCTCGACCAAGCAGGTCGTCACCAACCGCGGCGCCTACATCACCGTCTACAAGAAGGCCGCCGACGGCAGTTGGAAGGTGGTCGACGACATGACTGCAGTCGAACCCGCCGAAGCGCCGGCAGCGGCGCCGGCCGCGGCTCCGCCGGCGCAATAGCTATTTGGGACCGGCGCGGCCTTCCATGATCGCGCTGGTCTCGCGGATCTCGCGCACGAACGCGTCGGCGACGCAGGAGTCGGACCGGCACGCCTTGCGCAGAGCCGCGGAGCGATCGCGGGCGGCGAGCAGCTGCTGCTTCTTGGCGTCGGTAGCGTGGACGATCGACTGGCTCAAGAAGCTGTCGGACATGCGATTGAGAGTCGCCACGCGATCATTGTCCGCGGCGGGTTTGGGATCGGCGGCCGTGGCCTCGGGCTTTGCGGCGGCCGGCAGCGGCGCCTTTCGCACGAGCGCTGGGCGGGGCGCGAGGCGCGGAACCGCGCGGACCGGTTCGGCGCGCGCCATCTGGATCGGTTGCGGCGGCGCCGCCACGGGCTCGATGTCGGGGACCGCCTCGATCGGCTCGGGGGCGGGCAGGGGCGGGCCAACCGCCGGGGCGGCCAGGCTCTCGCTTTGCGGCTCCGGGCGCACCGGCGGCGCGACCGGCGGCGCCGGCCTGGGCGCTGCGGGGCGCTCGGCCCGGGCAAGGTCGGTGCGCGGCGGGTCCGGCGGCCGCGGCCACGCCCACACCGCGCCGACCAGCACCACCGCAAGGAGCGCCGTGGCGAGCCCCGCTGTGCGCATTGGCGGCGGCGGCTCGGGCTGGTCCTCGACCGGCCACAGAATCCCGCCGGCGCCGCGAGTGGAATCATATTCGGCGCGCTTCGCCGGATCGCGCAGGATGGCATAGGCGGCCGAGATTTCCTGGGCCCGCGCCTGCGCCTTCGGGTCGGAATTGGTGTCCGGATGATAATGGCGCATCAGGGCGCGGTAAGCGGCACCGATGACGACGTCCTCCGCCGTCGGCGTCACTCCCAAGATTGCGTAACAGTCCGAGGTCACGGCACCGCGCGCCCGCCTGATTTCAATCCGCCAGCCTATTCACGACTATGCGGCGAATCTCAACCGGACGCGCGGCACGGCATCGCGATTTCAGGCCGGCTGTTGCTCCGGCGTGGCCTGGGTCTGCTCGTCCTCGCGGCCCGGCTGCGGCACGCGGCGCAGATAGGGCAGGTCGCTGGTCCAGCCGCCCGGGAACTGAGCGCGGGCTTCCTCGTCCGAGACCGACGGGACGATGATGCAATCCTCGCCCTGCTTCCAGTTCACCGGGGTCGCCACCTTGTGGCTGGCGGTGAGCTGGATCGAATCCAGCAGGCGCAGCACTTCGTCGAAGTTGCGGCCGCTCGACATCGGGTAGATCAGCATCGCTTTGATCAGCTTGTCGGGGCCGACCATGTAGACCGTGCGGACGGTCGCGTTGGTCGCCGCGGTGCGGCCCTGGGAACTGCCGGCCTCCTCTTCGGGAAGCATGTTGTAGAGCTTCGACACGTTGAGGTCGTGGTCGGCGATGATCGGGTAGTTGACCTTGGCTCCGCCGTGGCGCTCGACATCCTGGAGCCAGCGGCCGTGATCGTCGACCGGGTCGACCGACAGGCCGATGATCTTGGTGTTGCGCTTCGTGAACTCGGGCTCAAGCTTGGCGAGGTAGCCGAGCTCGGTGGTGCACACCGGGGTGAAGTCCTTGGGGTGCGAGAACAGGATCCCCCAGCTGTCGCCGAGCCACTCGTGGAAATTGATTCGGCCGTGCGTCGTGTCGGCGGTGAAATCGGGGGCTTGCGAGCCAATGCGTAGCGTCATGCGTGCCTCTCCAGTCGGAAAGTTGGAACGTCTGTGGACGGAACCGCGGCCGCATATCAGAAACAGCCGTGAGTCGAAACGGTGACTAAGCGGTTTCGACCGCGACGAAATCCGGCTGGGCGTGGGTCGTGCGGTCGAGCCACGACGGCACGGGCAGGCCCTTGGAGCGCAGGAAGTCGGGGTTGAACAGCTTCGACTGATAGCGGTTGCCGTAATCGGCGAGGATGGTGACGATGGTCTTGCCCGGGCCGAGCGCGCGGGCGAGGCGGATCGCGCCGGCGACGTTGACGCCCGACGACGGGCCCAGGCACAGCCCCTCATGCTCGAGCAGGTCGAAGCAGGCAGGGACCGATTCCGAATCCGGGATCTGGAAGGCGTGGTCGACCGCGAGGCCTTCGAGGTTGGCGGTGATCCGGCCCTGGCCGATGCCCTCGGTGATCGAGCTGCCCTCCGCCTTGAGCTCGCCGGTCGTGTAGAAGCTGTGGAGCGCGGCGCCCGGCGGGTCGGCGAGGCCGATCGCGACGTTCGGGTTGCGCGCGCGCAGCGCGGTCGCGACTCCGGCGAGCGTGCCGCCGGTGCCGACCGCGCAGATGAAGCCGTCGACCTTGCCCTCGGTCTGGTCCCAGATCTCGGGGCCGGTGGTTTCGATATGGGCCTGGCGGTTGGCGACATTGTCGAACTGATTGGCCCAGATCGCCCCGTTCGGCTCCTGGCGCGCCAGCTGCTGGGCCATGCGGCCCGACACCTTCACGTAATTGTTCGGGTTGCGATAGGGCACCGCGGGCACCTCGACGAGGTCGGCGCCGAGCGATCGCAGCGTGTCCTTCTTCTCCTGCGTCTGGGTCTCCGGGATGACGATCACGGTCCGCATGCCGAGCGCGTTGGCGACCATAGCGAGGCCGATGCCGGTGTTGCCGGCGGTGCCGTCGACGACCACGCCGCCCGGCCGCAGGTCGCCGCGGCGGATCGCGTCGCGAATGATGAACAGCGCGGCCCGGTCCTTGACCGACTGGCCCGGGTTCAGGAACTCGCACTTGCCGAGGATCGTGCAGCCGGTCGCGTCCGACGCGCGCTTGAGGCGGATCAGCGGCGTGTTGCCGATGAGGTCGAGGACATTGTCATTGACGTTCATGGCCATCTCCATGGCCCAGCCCGGCATCGCCGATGCCTCATTTCCCGCCGCGCGCCAAGCGCCGCGACGGCTCGGTCGTCAGGCCGTGCAGTCACCGATGCGCTTGCCGGTGAGGGTGAAATCGCCCGACCCGAGGTGCATCACGCTGGCGTTTTCGTCGTCGCCCTGCGCGACGGTGCCGCGGATTTCGAACGAATCCGCAGTGTGGCTGCCGGCGAAGGTCGCGGTCACCGGAGTCTTGCGGTCGAGGCACTCGCGCTTGCCGCTGATCGCGTTGCCCCTCGGCTCTCCGGGAGTCTCAGCGCAGCCGTCCCATGCGCCGATGGTCGGGTAGAGCGGGCTCTTGGCGAAGTCGATCGCGTCGGGCGGCGACAGGCAGATCTGGTCGGTGCGCTGGTCGGACGGCAGGCGCACGATCGTCCCGCCGCCAACGGCGACCTGGTAGAGGCCCGGCTGGAGCTGGACGGGCGCCTCGCTCGCGGGGTCGCGCGCGCAGCCGGCGAGGAGCAGCGAGACGGCGATCAGTTTCTTCATGGGGACCCTCACCGGCCGTTCGAATCTTTGGAGACGTCGATCATCGGCTTGCCGGGCTCGAACCGGACTTCGCCGTTCGGGCTGCTCGGAGCCGACGAGGAATCGGACATCTGGCTGCTGACCGGACGGAACGGCCCGCCGTCGTTCATCGGGCAGCCGGCCGCCTTCAATTTCCCTTCGAGGGCGCTGAGCTTCAAGCTGAGCTTGGCCGTGTCGCCGAATGCGTCGGAGATGTTGTCGTGGCGCTGGAGATCGCCATCGGCGGCATTGCCGGCGGCGAAGTCGTCCATGATCTTCTGGCAGGTTGCTTCGTCGGCCAGCGGCGGAGCGACCAGCTCGTCGAGCTCGCTGTTGAGCACCGCGTTGAACAGGCCGAGCGTGACCTTGCGGTCGCGGAAAGCGGGGGCGACGAAGTCGTCGGGCGCGTTGCCCCGCTCGACCGAGGCGGTGACCTTGGTCTGCTTGCCGCCGTCGACCGGCTCGAGATGCGCGATCAGGCGGACGGCGACGTCGTTGCGGCTCATCACCGTCCACACCATGTCGTCGCCTTCCTGGCTGAGCAGGAAGGTCGGCTCGACTCCGCCGGAACGCGACGGGTCGGTCGCCGGCTCGCCGGGCGCCTCGCGGATGTCGAGGTCCATCAGCGCCGAGCGGACCGCGTCCGGAGAGGCTCCGACGACGCGCGCGTTGGAGCCGCTGAACGAGCCCATCGCATAGGCTCCGATCCCGACTGCCGCACCGATGGTGATGAAGGCCTTGCCGAACATACGCATACTCCCCGCTTGCCGAGCGGGGTCGTGGCTAGCCGCGAGAGGTGAAAAGAAGGTTGATGGGCGGCGCGGCCGCTAGTGCCATTGCAGCCCGTGGCGGAGGACGGCCTGGACCCCGGTCCCGGCGGGTTCGGCACCGGCTTCGGTCGCCCGGAGGACGATCAGCGAGACATTGTCGGGGGCGTCGCGGTCCAGCGCCGCAGCGAGCAAGGCCTCGGCGATCGCTTCGAGGTCGTCCCCGCCGAGCGCCGCGCGCAGCTCCTCGTCGCTCAGCAGGCGGGTCAGGCCGTCGCTGGCGAGCAGGAACGTGTCGCCCGGGCGAATCTCACCCCTGACCGTATCGACCTGAAGCAGCTCGGCCGCCCCGACCGCCCGGGTGATGATGTTGGCATTGGGGTGGGTCTCGGCCTCCGCGGCGCTGATCATCCCGCCGTCGATCAGGTCCTGGACCAGGCTGTGGTCGCGGCTCAGCCGCTCGATCGACCCGTTGCGCACCCGGTAGGCGCGGCTGTCGCCGGCCCAGAAGCAGGTGAAATCGTCGCCGCCGGCGACCAGGCCGACCACCGTGCTGCCGATGGTCCGGCTGTCGAACCCGCGGCGGCCCATGTCCACGAGCTGGGCATTGACGTCCTCGAGCGCGGCCAGCACCGCGGCCGGGCTGGCGTGGCCCGAGTCATCGGTCGGGGTGCGCGACAGCGCCTCGACCACCATCGCGCTGGCGACCTCGCCCGCATCGTGGCCGCCCATGCCGTCGGCGACTGCCCACAGCCGGCGGTCGGGACAGGCGAGGATGGCGTCTTCATTGAGCCGGCGGCGGCAGCCGACGTGAGTCCTGGCGACCTGATCGAATCCGCTCGTTGGCATTTACCGCCCCTTCCCGGCACCGTGCTGATCTACCGTAGCGCGCGGCCCCGTGCCAGCTTATGGTGCGGCGTGCCGTGCTCTTTTCGGGGGATTCATGAGCAAGGTTTACAGTAATAAGGCGTTGCCGCCGGGGACTGTGCTCCGCGAGTGGCGGCTCGAGCAAGTCCTCGGCGTCGGCGGCTTCGGGATCGTCTACAAGGGCCGCGGGATTTATTTCGACGAGCTCGTCGCCATCAAGGAATATTTCCCGAGTGCGATCAGCGATCGCAAGGACGGCGACACGGTCGTGCCCAACGATAGCTCGGCCGAGGAAGTGCACGCGCTCGGCCTCAAGAAATTCGTCGAAGAAGCCAAGCTCCTGTGGAACCTGTCGACGCCGACCCGCCACCCCAACATCGTCAGCGTCCGCAGCCTGTTCGAGATCAACGGCACCGCCTACATGGTCATGGACTTCGAGGACGGGGTGCCGCTGTCCGACCTCGTCAAGAAGCGCAAGAAGTTCAGCGAAGCGGAGCTGATGGCGCTGATCCGGCCGATCGGGGAGGGGCTCGACCGGGCCCACCGGGTCGGGGTCCTCCACCGCGACATCAAGCCGGCCAACATCCTGATCAACGAGGACGGGCGGCCGGTGCTGATCGACTTCGGCTCGGCCCGGTTCGATACCGCCGACGCGACCAGCACCAAGGTCACCTTCCACACGCCGCCCTACGCGGCGATCGAGCAATATGTGCGGACCTACGAGCAGGGGCCGTGGACCGACGTCTACGCGCTCGGCGTGGTGCTGTTCGAATGCGTGACCGGGACCAAGCCGCCCGAGGTGCTCGAGCGGATGCATGGCGGGCTCGGCCATCCGCTGACCGAAGGCGACTGGCCCGACTTCAGCCGCTCCTTCCTGCGCGCGATCGATGCGGCGATGACCATCCGGCCGACCGACCGGCCGCAGTCGATCCCGCAGTGGCTGGCGCTGTTCGACGACGAGAAGGCACCGTTCGGCGCTGAGGGTTCGGACGATGCACCGACCCGCTTCGCGGCTTTCGAGAGCACCGAGATCGTGCCGGTGGTGCCGACGCCGACCCTGAGCTCGAGCGGCGCGGCGGTGATCAAGCTGACCGAGCCGCCGACCGGCGCCGGATCTCCCGTCGACGTCCCCGTCGGCGAGGAAGAGGAAGCCACCGACAAGGCCGTCACCGACGCGGCCGCCAAGCTCAAGCCGAAGAAAGGCAAGGCCAAAGCGGAGACCGGAGCAGAGGCGGCGGCGGGGACGGCAGCAGCGGAGGAAGCGCCGGCCGCGGCCAAGCCGGGCCGGTGGACCGGGCAGCGGACGGCGATCGCCGCTGCGATCGGCCTCGCCGTGCTCGCGGGCGGGACCTGGGCGCTGTGGCCGACCGGTCAGCGCAGCACGCCGGCCGATGCGGTCAGCGGCGCTCCGACCTCGACCACGGCCGAGAATGAGGCGCTCGGGCCGCTCGGTGGAACGGCGCCCGTCGGCGAAGAGACCAACACGGTCGCCAACGCCACGGAGGCAGCGGCCGCACCGGTCGATCTCAGCCGGATCGACACGCTCTCGCCGGCGCTGGCCTCGCTGGCCGCGGCGGCGCGTGCCGCCGGACGGGGCAGCGATGCGGGTCAGCTCGGGGCGACCAGCGCGCGGCTCCGGTCGCTCGCCGCGGAAGCCAAAGCGGCGGCCGCGCAGCCGGGGTCCGAAGCCGTGGTCAAGGCCAAGGTCGACCAGATGAACGCGCTGGCCAGGGGCGGCGCCAGCGCGCTGGCGCAGGCGGTGCGCCGCGACGCCGAAGCGAAGGCGCGCGAGCTGGCAAGCGCGACCGCCGGCGAATCGAACCCAACCGTCGCCTCGTACAAGAGCGCGCTTGCCAGCGTCCGGCGCTCGGCCGGCGCGGCATCGTCAACCGGCAGCCCGGCGCAGGCGATCGCGGCGGCGCGAAGCGCGCTCGCCGCCTCGCGCCAGCTGGCCTCGATCCATCCCAAGGTCGCAGCCTCGCTGCTGCCGGCCAAGCGGCTCGACTTCGCCGCGATCGCAGCGAGCGCTCGGTCGGCCGGCGCCCAGGTGGTGAGCATGGGCAAGGCCAAGAAGCCGGGCCTGTTCGCGTCCGGCAAGCGACGCGAAGAGTATCGGTTGCGGCAGGCGAACGCGACGGCGGCGCAGGCCGAGATGGCGAAGCTCGAGCAATTGTCGGGGGCGATCGCCGCGGTGACCACGTCCGCCGCGGCCGACAGCGCGATCAGCCAGGCCAAGGCGATCCACGCCAAGCTGCGCGAGCTTCAGGCGTCGTCGGCGGCGGCGATGCCCCGGGGCCCAGAGGAGCCGGCCCCGGCCAAAGCGCAATAGGGGTAGGTCAGCCGTCGGTGATGCGGACGCTGACGCGGTTGCGGGCGTCGGATCCCGAACCGATGCGATCGTAGCGCGCGCTCGCGGCCAGGCGGCGAACGAGCGGGATTCCGAGCCCGCCGAGCGGAGCGTCGGCGAGCGTGGTCGGCGGTGCGGGCTCGGGAAGCGCGAACGGATCGAACGCGTCGCCGTCGTCCTCGACCACCAGGTCGACGACCCCGCCGCGATAGCCGGCGGCGACGGTGACCAGGTTCACGTCCTTGCCGTGGCGGACGAGGTTGCTGACCAGCTCCTCGAGCACGACCTCGACCCGGTTGAGGGTCCGCGCGAAAATCCCGAGCGGCTCGAGGTAGCTCAGCACCGCCAGGCGGCTCTGCTCGACCGCGGCGGGGCCGTTCGCCAGGCGGGCGACGAGCTTGGGCTCTTCGGAACTCTCCATTCGGGCGGGTTTCACGCCATTGCGGCCGCGACGGCTTCGGCCTCGGTTTCGACCACCGGGATGATCTCGGTCAGCGCCGTCGTTTCGATGATCTCCATGACGTCTGCCTGGGGCCCGAACAGGACCAGCCTGGCGCCGTAGCGGTCGAGCGCGCGGGCGGTTCCGAGCAGCATCCGGATGCCGAGCGAGGCGATGAACGAGACGCCCGTCAAGTCGACCACCGCGGGCTGCTCCTTGGGCACGATATGGGCGATGAAGCTGGTTTCGGCCTGGCCGACCGAGAGGCTGTCCATGCGTCCGTTGAGGACCGCCTTGGTCACCCCGCCCACGTCCGAAAATTCCATCTCCATCGTACGAACCCCCTGCTGCTCAAGCGGACCTTGGTGCCAGACTATTGTTGCAATCGAATTGCGCCGTCACCGCCCGCGGTAACGGCCTCATCCCATGACCGCCGCGACGGCTTCCGCCTCCGTGTCGACGACCAGGATGATCTGCCGGATCTCGGCCCACTTGAGAATGTCCATCACATTGTCGTTGGCGCCGTACAGCGCGAGCTTGGCCCCGGAGCGGTCCAGCGCCCGCGCCGTGTCGAGCAGCATGCGGACGCCGAGCGAGGCAATGAACGACACATCGGACATATCGACCACCGCCGGCTGTTCCTTGGGGATATGAGCGAAGAAATAGGCCTCGCCATGGTCGTCGTCCCTAACCGACCGGCTGTCGAGCCGGCCGAACAGCGCTGCCTTGGTCACTCCGCCGACGTCCGAGAATTGCATCTGCATTGCTCTGCTCCACAATTGTCCGAGCAAGCCTCTCCAATCAATCGAATTGCGCCACCACCAGCGAGAAGTCGTCCTCGAGGGGTCCGGGCACGGCGGCTTCGCGAACGGTATGGAACAGCCGCTCGGTTTCGCCAACCCCCTCGACCCGAGGCTCGAGAATGCACCGCTCGAGGTCGCTCATGTTCCACTGCCGGCCGGCCCGGTCGGTGATCTCGAACACGCCGTCGCTGAACAGGTAGATCAGCGCGCCCGGCGGCACGTCGATGCTGGCCTGCTTGTAGCCCATCCCGGGTACGGCGCCGATCACCAGGTTGCGGTTGCCGACCGGGATCGCCTGCGACCGGTCCGGCGGCACCATCAGCGCCGGATGCTGGCCGCCCGCGGCAAAATCGAGGCGCCGGGTGCGGGCGTCGTAGACGCCGTACCAGATGGTGAAGAACAGGCCGGCCTGCTCGTCCATCTGATAGAGCCGGTTCAGCGTCGTCAGCACCTGGGACGGCGAGCGCATGTCGGTGTCGGGCAGCGAGCGCTGGCGCAGCTGGCTCATCACCGCGACCGCGAGCATGGCCGCCCCGGCGCCATGGCCGGCGACGTCGATCAGATAAGCGACGAACACGTCGTCGGCGAGCTGGCCGTAGCCGAAGGCGTCGCCGCCGAGGCGCGCACACGGGACATGGACCCAGTCGGTCCGGATCGGCGCGTCGCGCGACGGCGGCGGCAGCAGCGCCTGGATGTAGGCGCTGGCGCGCTGCAGCTCGCGGTCGAGCTCTTCCGACTGGGAGATTTCCGCGGTCGTCCGAAATTCGTGCTGCAGCGAGCGCTTGCCAATCTGGAGCACCGAGCCGACCGGCAGCGGCGCGGTGCCTTCGACGCGGACGCCGTCGACAAAGGTGCCGTTGGTCGAGCCGAGATCGGAGACGATCAGCTCGTTGTTGGCGATGGCGACGAAGCAGTGCGAGCGCGACACTTCGGAATCGAGCAGGACGATGTCGGCCGGCGGGGTGCGCCCGATCCTCACCCCGAGCGGGCCGACGACATGACGGCGGTCGGTATCGAAGCAGTCGATCAACTCGAGACAATGGAGCCGGTCGCCGGGCGCCGAATCGAGCGCCCGGGCGAGGGTAATGATCTGGGTTTGCTCCGTTTCCGACACTCGCCGTCCCCGGTTTCTCTCGCCTCATACTAGCCGCGAGGCGAAAATATGACACCCAATATTGCTGACCGTTGGTTAACCGGCGTCGACAGGGCCGTCGATTAGGCAATAGACTGCGGCGCATCGGGGGAAGCCATGCCGTTCAACGAACCGGACGTTCACGTGATGTTTCCGGTGCCGCTGGTCACCGTGCGGCTCGACCAGGCCGAGGCGCTCAATGCGCGGCTGCTCGGCGAAATCGCGGCGCGGCGCGAGACCGAGCCAGGGGTCGAAAAGTCGAACCGCTACGGCTGGCACTCGGAGCTCGACCTGTTCCACCGCACCGAGCCGGCCCACGCCGAGCTGGCGCGCGAGATCGACCGGATCGTCCTCGCCGTCTCGGCCAAGCTCATTCCCGACCTGCCCGCCGACCTGGCGATCCGGCACGAGGGGTGGATCAACGCCAGCCCGCGCCACGCGATGAACGCGCCGCACGACCACCCGACCGTGTTCTGGTCGGGCTGTTACTATGTTCAGGTGCCGACTCCGGACGATCCGGACGACGGCTTTTCGGGAGCGCTCGAGTTCATCGACCCGCGCGGCGCGATCGGCTCGACGGCGCGGGTCGAGGCGCCGTTCACGCGCAAGCGCTTCACGTTTCGACCGCGGAGCGGCACGTGCCTGCTGTGGCCGGCCTTCCTCAAGCATTGGGTCCACCCCAACCGCTCGGACGAGGAGCGGGTCAGCGCCGCTTTCAACAGCTGGTTCGTCAGGAAGGCTTGATCCGCGGCCGCTAGGCGGCGATGTCGTAGGGCTGGATCTCGCCGGACAAATAGAGGTGCCGCGCCTTGGTCCGTGACAATTTGCCCGAGCTGGTGCGGGGCAGGGTGCGGGGCGGGATGAGCTCGACCACCGGGCTGATCCCGGTGATCGCCCGAACCCGCTCGCGGATGTCGTCGCGCAGCCGGCCGCGCTCGTGCGGGTCGGATACCCGGCAGTGGACCAAAACGGCCGGGGTCTCCTCGCCCGACGGGCCGGTTATGGCGAAGGCGGCGATGTCGCCGGACTTGAAGCCGGGCAGCTGCTCGACCGCCCACTCGATGTCCTGCGGCCAGTGATTGCGGCCGTTGATGATGATCATGTCCTTGGCGCGGCCGACGATGAAAATGTAGCCGCCCGACATGTAGCCCATGTCGCCGGTGTCGAGCCAGCCGTCGGCGCTCAGGCAGGCCGCGGTCGATTCCTCGTCGCGGAAATAGCTGTGCATGACCGAGCCGCCGCGGACGTAGACCTTGCCGATTCCGCGGTCGGGCAGAACCGCGCCATCGGCGCCGCGAATCTCGATTTCCATGCCGGTGACCGGCTTGCCGCAATTGACCACGGCGCGATAGCGACGCGGCCGCTCCGCATCGCCCGGCTCGCCGCCGGACAGCTCATTCTCCTCGACCAGCTCGAGGCGGATGCCCTCGCCCGGCGGCATCAGCGACACGGCGAGGGTCGCTTCGGCGAGGCCGTAGCTCGGGCAGAAGGCGCTGGCGTGGAAGCCGGCTCCGTCAAAGCTGTCGACGAAGGCCTGCATGACGTCCGGGCGGATCATGTCGGCGCCGTTGCCGGCGATCCGCCAGCGGGACAGGTCGAAACGATCCTCGGCCCGCGTCTGCGAGCTCATGCGGCGCGAGCAGATGTCGTAACCGAAGGTCGGCGAGTAACTGACGCTGGTCCCCGGATTGCGGGTGATCATGTCGAGCCAGGCGAGCGGTCGCCGGGCGAAATCCTCGGTCTTCAGATAGTCGACCGACATTTGCAGCGCGATCGGCGACAGGAAGCAGCCGACCAGGCCCATGTCATGATACCAGGGCAGCCACGATATGACGCGGTCGCTCTGCTCAATCTTGAGTCCGAACCCGTGGGAGTGGAGATTGTCGAGCAACGCGCGGTGGGTGACCGCGACGCCGTGCGGGAAGCGGGTCGAGCCGCTCGAATATTGCAGGTAGGCGATATCGTCGGGCCCGGCCGAGGGCAGCTCGGCGTCCGCCCCGGCGATATCGGCCAGACTCTCCCAGGCGCGGGCGTCAACGCCGCGCGCGGCCGCCGCGTCGCTGCAGAAATCGGTCAGCTCGGCGGGGAACAGGAACAGCTTCGGGTCGCAGCTGGCGAGCTGGACCTGGAGCTGGTCGACATAGGCGTCGCGGCCGCCGAAGCTGGTCGGGAGCGGCAGCGGCACCGGCCAGGCGCCGGCATAGACCGCGCCGAAGAAGCAGGCCGCGAACTCCGGCCCGGTCTCGGCGATCAGCGCGATGCGGTCGCCCGGCTGGATGCCGAGCGTGACGAAGCGCCGGGCATGTCCGAGCGACGCCTCGCGCAGCTCGGCGTAGCTGTAGGCCTGGATCAGCGACCCCCGCGCGTCATGGAAATTCAGGCCGCGCTTGCCGGTCGCGGCATAATCCAGCGCCGATCCGAGGGTATCGAAGTCGGCGAGTCGGCGCGGCAGCGGGTCGAGGGTCGGGGTCGCGCCCGGCGGCGCAAGCTCGGTTTCAACCCTGGCATTGCGATCGAGCAAGCCGTCTATCCTTCATGTTGTTGCGCACGTCTTCGGGCGCTGCTCAGCCCGGCTTCCTGAATGGCCGGGGAGTGTGGCACAAAAACGGCGGTATGGCACTCTCCAAGCGCCGCCGGGCACCCGCGCCGCTCGACGAGCAGAAGCTCGGCGAGCTTGCGCTGCGCTATGTCGGGCGGTTCGCGACGACGCGCGCCAAGCTTTCCTCCTATCTCCGGCGCAAGGTCCGCGAGCGCGGCTGGGACGGCGCGCGGCCGCCGGACGTCGAGGCGGCTGCGGAGCGCCTCGCCGCGCTCGGCTATGTCGACGATGCGGGTTACGCGCTCGCCAAGTCGCGCGCACTGAGCGGCCGTGGCTATGGCAAGCGCCGGCTCGGCGCGGCGCTGCGGGCGGCCGGGATCGGCGAGGCCGACGGCGCGGCGGCGCTCGAGCTTGCCGACGCCGACGCGGTCGCCGCCGCGCTTCGCTTCGCCGAGCGGCGCCGGCTCGGCCCGTTCGCGGCGCGGACGATCGACGATCCCGCGGAACGGCAGAAAGCGCTCGCGGCGATGGTTCGCGCCGGCCACGATGTCGCACTGGCCCGCGCCATCGTGCGCATGGCGGCCGGCGCGGAGGTCGACCGCGAGGAGCTTCGTCTGGTCTTGCAGTAAAGTCGGTTTGCCGACACTACGGGCCGATGCTATTGAAAGACGTGGCGCGTGCCAGCTCCAAGCCCTCAGGGGGAGAGGCTCGGACCGAGTTGCCTTCGGACGAGGCCTCGTCCGTGCCCGAAATGACGGCGGTCTCCGGCCAGGTAAAATGGTTCGACGCGACCCGCGGGTTCGGCTTCATCGTCAGCGACGAGCTCGACGGCGACATCCTGCTCCATTTCAGCGTGCTTCGCGAGCATGGCCGGCGAAGCGTCCCGGAAGGCGCCACGATCGAGTGTGTGCCGGTCCGGCTCGACCGCGGCCTGCAGGCGAAGAAGGTGCTCGCGATCGACCTGTCGTCAGCCTTGCCCCAGCAGCCGCGCTCGTCCATTCCCGCCGCCGAACGGGCCGATCGCAAGGCGCTCGCGGATGCGGCCGGCGAGTTCGAGTCGGTGGAGGTCAAATGGTTCAACCGCGTCAGAGGTTATGGCTTCGTCAATCGCCTCGGGGCGGAGGGCGAGGACGTGTTCGTGCACATGGAGACGGTGCGCCAGTCGCATCTCGGCGACCTGCAGCCGGGGCAGCGGCTGGAGGCGCGGATTGCCGCGAGCGGCAAGGGCCTGACCGCAACCGAGCTGCGCGAAGCCGACATCTGACCCGATTGGGCGTGGCGTTCGCGGTGGCGGTCGCGGCGTGCAGCCCGCAAACCCCGACAGCCGCGGAAGTCCGCGCCGGAGCGCAGGCCGGATTGATGACGGAGCCCCTGACGATTCATTCAGCGAACGGGGAGCATCGCTTCACGGTGGAAGTCGCGCGCACTCCGGAGCAGCAGGAAATCGGCATGATGTTCCGCCGCTCGGTGCCGGCCAACCGCGGCATGATCTTCCCCTACGATCCGCCGACGCCGGCGTCGTTCTGGATGAAGAACACCCTGGTTCCGCTCGACATGATCTTCATCCGCGCCGACGGCCGCATCGCGCGGATCGCGCACGGCGTCCCCGAGTCGCTCGATCCGGTGCCAGCCGGCGAGCCGATCGCGGCGGTGCTCGAGATCCGCGGCGGGCGCTCGGCCGAGCTCGGCATCCGCGAAGGCGACCGGGTGGACTGGACGCGGTGATCGTTCCTCCCCATCGCCTCGCGATGGGGAGGGGGACCATGCGCAGCATGGTGGTGGGGTAACTGGCGCCGAAGCCTTCTACCCCTCCACCATTCCCTCTGCCCGGAATGGTCCCCCTCCCCACGAGCTGCGCTCGCAGGGAGGAACTCTGCCTTGCGCTCCTCGCAATGACGGGGCAATGCCCGCCGCGATGGGATGGTTGGCCAACGCATTCACCTGGTGGAACGGCGCGTCGTGGGGCACGAGCATCGTCACCCGCCGCCGCGGCAAGGAGGTCGGGCGCGACGAAACGGGCAACCTCTATTACCAGGACAAGAAGGACCCGCGGCGCCGCTGGGTGATTTATGCCGGCGCCAACGACGGCAGCCGGGTGCCGCCGGCCTGGCAGGCATGGCTGCGCGGGACGATCGACGACCTGCCCGACAAATCGCTCCCGCCGGTCCGCAAATTCCAGACCAGGCCGACCCCCAACCTCACCGGGACGATGGCTGCGTTCCGGCCTGACGGGGCGCTCGGCTCGGGCCGGATGCGGCCGGCGTCGACCGGCGACTACGAGCCCTGGATCCCCGAGTAGACGTGCGCTCGCTCGCTGCTGCGCTCGTCCTGCTGCCGTTCGCGCTCGCCGCCTGCGGCAAGAGCGGCGACGAAAATCCGTCGAAACCGGTGATCAGCAACTCGGCGGCGCCGGTCGGCGGCAATCAGCCGGGCGTGACCCCGATGGGGCAGCGCGTGGCCGCGCTCGGCATCCTCAACAAGCGCAACGGCATCGTCCAGAACGTGTCGCTTCACCCCGGCCAGTCGGTCCGCTGGAAGGACGTGATCGTGCGCCTGCGCGCGTGCGAGGCGACTGCGCCGTGGGAAGAGGAGAAATTGACCGGGGCCTTCGTCCAGGTCGACGTCCAGCAGCCCGACAAGCGCTGGGCGCGGGTCTTTTCCGGCTGGCTTTACAAGGAATCCCCGTCGCTCAACGTCGTCGAGCACCCGGTCTACGACGTCTGGCCCAAGAGCTGCGAGATGACGTACCCGGCCGGCCCGCCGGCCCCGGCCGCGCCGGTCACCTCGAGCAACCTGTCGAGCGCCAGGAAGTCGGGCGGAGCGGCGGGCACTGCGGCCGAAACCCCGGCAACCGCGGCCCCTCCGACTGAGCCCGCGGCCCCGCCGAGCGCCGTCGCCAACAACGCCACATAAGCCTCGCGCGGGATGCTGACCGCCCCCAGGGAGGCCAGATGCTCGGTCATGAACTGGCAGTCGAGCAACAGGAAATTGCCGACCCTCAAGCGGGCGACGAGCCACGCGAGCGCGACCTTCGACGCGTCGGTCGCCCGGCTGAACATGCTCTCGCCGAAGAACGCCCGGCCGAGCTTGACGCCGTAGAGGCCGCCGGCGAGCTCCTGGTCGCGCCAGACCTCGATCGAGTGCGCGTGCCCGGACCCGTGGAGCGCGAGCATCGCGCGCTCGAGCCCGGCATTGATCCACGTCTCGTCGCGGTCGGCGCAGCCGGTGATCACTCCGCGGAAATCGCGGTCGTGGGTGACGGTGAACCGGCCCGAGCGGATGGTCCGCCGCAGCGAGCGTGAGACGTGGAAGCGCTCGAGCGGGATGATCGCCCGAGTCCGCGGCTCGACCCAGAACAGCTCATCCGCGTCGCGGCTGTCGGCCATCGGGAAGATGCCGTTGGCATAGCCCTGGAGGAGCAGGCGCGGGTCGAGGCGACTCATGCCTCGATTATCCGTCATTCCCGCGAAAGCGGGAATCCCGCTTTTTCAAGCGGCGGAAAGGCAGCGGGATCCCCGCTTCCGCGGGGGTGACGGGCTAGAGTATTTCTCTGACCTTATCCTGCGGGCGGCACAGTCGGACGCCCTTGTCGGTCTCGACGATCGGGCGCTCGATCAGGATCGGGTGCTCGAGCATCGCGTCGAGGACGGCGTCGTCGGTCGCGTCCGGCCGGGTCAGGCCGAGCTCCTCGGCGAGCGGCTCCTTGGCCCGCAGCCCCTGGCGCGCAGTCAGTCCGGCCCGTTGGTACAGGCGGGCCAGCTCGTCACGCGTCGGCGGGTCGTTGAGATATTCGCGGATCGAGACGTCGGCGCCCGAATCGCGCAGGATCTCGAGCGTCTTTCGCGACGTTCCGCACAGCGGATTGTGATAAATCGTTGCTTTCATGTCGCTCCATTTACCGGCTTGGATTCAGCGAGTTAAATCAGTGATTAATCAGCAGTTGGGGGAAACAGCAAAAAGCATTGTCGCGGTTGCGGAACGATGATGCTTTATCGTCGTTCCTCCGTCGTGGCATGCTCTGTCATAAGGGGGCGTTCGATCCCGCGAGCATGTTCGGCAATTCAGAACGGGAGAAAAACGATGCGTAAATCATTCCTAGCCGTGGCGATGGCAAGCACGCTCGCGCTTAGCGCCTGCGCCGCCAATCGCACCAATGGCGACATCGCCCAGGGTGCGGCGATCGGCGCAGCCGGCGGCGCTGCGGTCGGCGCGGTGGTGCCGGGCGTCAGCCTCATCGAGGGCGCGGCGGTCGGCGCGGCGATCGGCGGTCTTGCCGGCGCGGTGTGGGCCGACAACAACAATGACGGCTATGTCGACGGCTATGTCCAGAACGGCCAATATTATTCGGGAACCCCTCAGGGTTATGACCCGACCCTTCACCGGGTCGCGACTGGCGCCCTCGGCGGCGCCGCTCTCGGCGCGGTTGCCGGCGCGGTGATCCCGGGCGTCAGCGTTCTCGAAGGCGCAGTGATCGGCGCCGCCGTCGGCGGTGTCGCAGGCGCGATCTGGGCCGACCGGGACAACGACGGCCGGGTGGACGGATATGTTCAGAACGGCCAATACTATCCGGGTGCGCCTGCAACGTCCGCTCCGCCTCCGATGGCTCCGCCGCCGACCCGCAGCGGCGAGCGCGGCTAAGTCTAGCGGAGACCTTGTGATCAGTTTGCGTAGCCCGTGCGCCGGCCGTCGGCCGGCGCACTTTTTTCGCCCGGTGAGTGCGATTGCGGTGGGTCTCATGCTCGCCGCAGCGCCGCTCGCCGCGAGTCCGGCCGCGGCCGCGCCGGCCCCGGTGGTCACCGGGACCACGGGCATGGCGGTGGGGGACTTCTACGCTGCACGCCACGGCGAGCCGTTGTGGTTCTCGGCGAGCGCCGGCAACGCGCCGCGCGCCCTGCTCGACCTGCTCAAGAGCGCCGACACCGACGGCCTCGCCGCGGATCGCTACGGGACCGCCGCGCTGGAGGCCGCCCTGACCGAAGCCGCGAGCGGCAAGCGAAAGGCAGTCGGGCGCGCCGACGCGATGTTCAGCCAGGCCTTCGCCGTCTACGTCCTCGACCTCAAGCAGCAGCCGAACCTCGGCATCATCTATGTCGATGCGCAGCTGCGCCCGGCAATGCCGACGCCGCGCGCCGTGCTGGAGCAGGCGGCGGCCGCGCCGTCGCTCGACGGCTACGTCCGGACCATGGGCTGGATGAACCCGATCTACGGCCAGCTCCGCCAGGCGGTCGTCGACCACCGCTATGCCAACGATCATGAGCGCGAGCTGCTCGAGCTCAACCTCGAGCGCGCCCGGGCGCTCCCGGCCGGCAAAGGCCGCTTCGTGATGGTCAATGCCGCCGAGCAGCGGCTCTACATGTGGGACGACCGCCAGCCGGTCGATTCGATGCGCGTCGTGGTCGGCAAGCCCAAGAACCCGACGCCGCTGATGGCCGCCTACATCCGCTTCGCCAGCCTAAACCCATATTGGTACGTGCCGCCCGACCTCGCGACCGAGCGGATTGCGCCCAAGGTTCTGAAGCAGGGCCTCAAATATCTCGACGAGCTCGGTTACGAGGTGATGTCCGACTGGACCCGCGACGCGACCATGATCGATCCCAAGACGATCGACTGGAAGGGCGTTGCCGACGGCAAGGTCGAGGTCATGATCCGCCAGAAGCCCGGACCGCACAATTCGATGGGCCGGATCAAGTTCATGTTCCCCAACGAGGAGGGGGTTTACCTCCACGACAATCCCGAGCGCGAGCTGTTCGAGCAGGCGGCCCGCCTGTACAGCGGCGGCTGCGTCCGGCTCGAGGACGCGTGGCGGCTAAGCCAGTGGCTGTTCCATCGCGAGCTGACCTGGGAGGGCGCCGGGACCGAGGAGCCGGTGCCGCTAAGCCCCCCCGTCCCCGTGTTCATCACCTATCTGACGGCGATGCCGTCGGGATCGTCGATCGCTTATTTCGACGACGTCTACGGGCGCGACAAGGCCAAGCTGGCGTCGCTCGAGGGCGGGGCCGACGCCGGTTCGACGGCGGCGCGCTAGGGCCGCCACCAGTTGGGGAAGAACGTAACGTCCTGGGCAACCGGGCGGCCATAGGAGTCCAGCGCCGGGCTGAACCGGATGTAACGCAGGGTGAGCTGGCACA
>DASRAY010000126.1:0-22141 GCA_035637935.1 Sphingomicrobium sp. | reverse complement strand
GAACCGCGCGCGGCTGAGCGCATCATCCCATAACCGCGCGGCGGGGTGGCCCTTGGCGAGGTCGGCCGCGTGGGCGGCGAGCTTGTAGGTGACGACGCCGACCTTGACGTCGTCGCGGTCGGGGAGGCCGAGGTGCTCCTTGGGGGTCACGTAGCAAAGCATCGCGGTGCCGAACCAGCCGATCATCGCCGCGCCGATGCCGCTGGTGATATGGTCGTAGCCCGGCGCGACGTCGGTCACGAGCGGGCCAAGCGTGTAGAATGGCGCCTCGCCGCAGCTTTCCAGCTGCTTGTCCATATTCTCCTTGATCTTGTGCATCGGCACGTGGCCGGGGCCCTCGATCATCACCTGGACGTCGTGCTCCCACGCGACCTTGGTCAGCTCGCCAAGCGTGTAGAGCTCGGCGAACTGGGCTTCGTCGTTGGCGTCGGCGGTGCAGCCGGGGCGGAGGCCGTCGCCGAGGCTGAAGGCGATGTCGTAGGCCTTCATGATCTCGCAGATCTCGGCGAACCGCTCATAGAGGAAGCTCTCGCGGTGGTGGGCCAGGCACCATTTCGCCATGATCGAGCCGCCGCGGCTGACGATCCCGGTGACCCGCTTGGCGGTCAGCGGGACGTAGGGCAGGCGCACGCCGGCGTGGATCGTGAAATAGTCGACGCCCTGCTCGGCCTGCTCGATCAAAGTGTCGCGGTAGATCTCCCAGGTCAGCTCCTCGGCCACCCCGCCGACCTTCTCCAGCGCCTGGTAGATGGGGACGGTGCCGATCGGCACCGGCGAGTTGCGGACGATCCATTCGCGCGTGTCGTGGATGTTGCGGCCGGTCGAGAGGTCCATGACCGTGTCGGCGCCCCAGCGGATCGCCCACACCATCTTGTCGACCTCGGCCGCGACGTCGGAGGCGACCGCGCTGTTGCCGATATTGGCGTTGATCTTGACCAGGAAGTTGCGGCCGATCGCCATCGGCTCGCTCTCGGGGTGGTTGATGTTGCTGGGAATGATGGCGCGGCCGCGGGCGACCTCGTCGCGGACGAACTCGGGGGTGACGAAGTCGGGGATCGACGCGCCGAAGTCCTCGCCGTCCCTCGCTTCCGCGAGGGCATGCGCGCGGCCGAGGTTCTCGCGGATCGCGACATATTCCATCTCGGGCGTGACGATGCCGCGGCGGGCATAGTGCATCTGGCTCACGTTGGCGCCGGGCCGGGCGCGCAGCACGCGCTTGCGGGTGTTGGGGAAGGGCTGGACCCCGCCGCTGCGGTCCGGGCCGAGCTGGCCGTTGTCCTCGGGGCGGACCTCGCGCTGGGCGACCTCCTCGACGTCGCCGCGGGCGCGGATCCAGTCGCGGCGCAGCTCGGGCAGGCCGGCCATGATGTCGATGCGTTGCGCCGGGTCGGTGTAGGGCCCGCTGGTGTCGTACAGCACCACCGGCGGCTCGTTCGCGCTCGGCTCGAGGTCGACCGCCCGCATCGCGACGCGGACGCCGCCGCGCCCTTCGACAAAGATTTTGCGCGAGCCGCGGATCGGCCCGGTGGTGACTTTCAGTTCGGTTCTGGCAGGCGCGTCGCCCATCTCGGTTCTCCTTCCCTCCACCGGTGCTAACCGGATCAGGTTCGACGGGTCTCGGCCGGATGCCGACTCTCAGCCGCGTCGCGGCTCCCCGGGAAGAGTCGTCCTTAGGACCGCGTACCGGGCGGCGCCATGTTTGTTTTGCCGCGCTGTCACGCTAACGCTTGCGCCGCAATGCGGCAGCTGACCCATCTCGACCGGCTCGAGGCCGAGAGCATCCACATCCTGCGCGAGACGGTCGCCGAGGCCGACAAGCCGGTGATGCTCTATTCGATCGGCAAGGACAGCTCGGTCATGCTGCACCTGGCGAAAAAGGCCTTCTTCCCCGGGCCGCTGCCCTTCCCGCTGCTCCACGTCGACACGACCTGGAAGTTCCGCGACATGTACGCGCTGCGCGACAAGGTCGCCGCCGAGCACAAGCTCATCGTCTACACCAATCCCGAAGCGGTGACGCAGGGGATCAACCCGTTCGACCACGGGCCGCGCCACACGGACATGTGGAAGACGGAGGGCCTGAAACAGGCACTCGACACGTACGGCTTCGACGCCGCGTTCGGCGGGGCGCGGCGCGACGAGGAGAAAAGCCGCGCCAAGGAGCGGATCTTCAGCTTCCGCGACAAGAACCACCGCTGGGACCCGAAGCGCCAGCGGCCGGAATTGTGGTCGCTGTACAACGTCCGCAAGAGCAAGGGCGAGAGCATCCGCGTCTTCCCGCTCAGCAACTGGACCGAGCTCGACGTCTGGCAATATGTGCTGCGCGAGGGGATCGACATCGTCCCGCTCTATTTCGCGGCGGAGCGGCCGACGGTCGAGCGCGACGGGTTGATCCTGATGGTCGACGACGACCGCTTCCGGCTCGACGGAGAGACGGCGGTGATGCGCAAAGTGCGGTTCCGGACGCTCGGCTGCTACCCGCTGTCGGGGGCGATCCTAAGCGACGCGGACAGCGTCGAAGCGATCATCGCCGAGATGCTGGTCTCGACCAGCTCCGAGCGCGAGGGCCGGGCGATCGACCGCGACTCGGGCAGCGCGAGCATGGAGAAGAAGAAGCAGGAGGGCTATTTTTGAACGCCCCCGCCGACGTCCATGCCTGGCTCGCCGCGCAGGAGAAGAAGGAGCTGCTGCGCTTCATCACCTGCGGCAGCGTCGACGACGGCAAGTCGACGCTGATCGGGCGGCTGCTGTACGACACTAGGCAGGTGTTCGACGACCAGCTGGCCGCGCTCGAAAGCGACAGCAAGCGGCACGGGACGCAGGGCGAAAAGATCGATTTCGCGCTGCTGGTCGACGGCCTCTCGGCCGAGCGCGAGCAGGGCATCACGATCGACGTCGCCTACCGCTTCTTCGCCAGCGAGAAGCGCAAGTTCATCGTCGCCGATACGCCGGGGCACGAGCAATATACGCGCAACATGGTCACCGGCGCGTCGACCGCCGACCTGGCCGTGCTGCTGGTCGATGCGCGCAAGGGCGTGCTGACCCAGACCCGGCGCCATTCGTACCTGGCGAAGCTGATGGGCATCCGCCATGTCGTGCTGGCGGTGACCAAAATGGATCTGGTCGATTTCGACCAGGCTGCGTTCGACGCGATTATCGCCGACTATCGCGCCTTCGCGGCGAGCATCGGCATCGCCGACTGGGTCGCGATCCCCGTGTCGGGACTGACCGGCGCCAATGTCGTCGAGCGCAGCGCGGCGACGCCGTGGCACCAGGGCCCGAGCCTGCTCGAGCATCTCGACACGGTGCCGCTCGACGCGGCCGCCGATGCCGCGCGCCCGTTTCGGATGCCGGTGCAGTGGGTCAACCGGCCCAGCCAGGCATTTCGCGGCTTCGCCGGCCAAATCGCGTCGGGGACCGTCACGCCGGGCGCCGAAGTGCGCGTGCTGCCGTCGGGCCGGCCGACTCGGATCGAGCGGATCGTCACCGCCGACGGCGACTGCGACGAGGCCGGAGCGGGTCAGTCGGTGACCCTGACCTTTGCCGATGAGGTGGATTGTTCGCGCGGCGACGTGGTGGTCGCGGCTGCCGACCCGCCGCAGGTCGCCGACCAGTTCGAAGCGACGATCGTGTGGATGGCCGAGGATGAGCTGCTGCCCGGCCGCGGCTATTGGCTGAAGGTCGGCACGCAGACCGTCACCGCGACGGTCCAGCACCCGAAATACGAGGTGAACGTCAACACCCTCGAGCATCTCGCCGCGCCGACCCTGGCGCTGAACGGGATCGGGATTGCCGAGCTCGCGACCGACCGCGACATCACCTTCGAGCCCTATGACTCGAACCGCACGCTCGGCGGGTTCATCCTGATCGACAAGCTGTCGAATGCGACGGTCGCCTGCGGCATGCTGCACTTCGCGCTCCGCCGCTCGCTCAACATCCATCGCCAGCATCTCGACGTCGGCCGCGACACCCATGCGCAGATCAAGGGCCAGAGGCCGGCGGTGCTGTGGTTCACCGGCCTGTCGGGCGCGGGCAAGTCGACGATCGCCAACCTCGTCGAGCAGAAACTGGTCGCGCGCGGCCGCCACACCTTCCTGCTCGACGGCGACAACGTCCGCCACGGGCTCAACCGCGACCTCGGCTTCACCGAGGCCGACCGGATCGAGAATATCCGCCGCGTAGGGGAAGTGGCACGGTTGATGGCCGACGCCGGGCTGATCGTGCTCACCGCCTTCATCTCGCCGTTCCGTGCCGAGCGGCACATGGTGCGGCGGATGCTGCCAGAGGGCGAGTTCATCGAGATTTTCGTCGATACCCCGCTGGCCGAAGCCGAGAAGCGCGACGCCAAGGGCCTCTACGCCAAGGCGCGCGCCGGCGAGATCAAAAATTTCACCGGCATCGACAGTCCGTACGAAGAGCCCGAAGCGCCGGAAATCCGCATCGACACGACGCAGCTCAGCGCCGAGCAAGCCGCCGACCGCATCGTCGAGGAGCTGCTCAGCAGGCGCTGAACGCGGTCACCAAGTGTAAGCGAGTCCGATCGCACCGAGCCACTGGTTGGGGCTGCCGCGCTGGGAGACGATCGGCGAATCCTTGAAATCGCCGACCAGGCGCGAATAGCTACCGATGCCGAAAATCGAGAAACCGTGGAGGAGGTTGCCGGACAGGGACTGGTTGAGCAGCAGGCTGAGCTTCCAATTCTTCATTCCACCGTCGGCATCGTAGACCGGGAGGATTCCGCCGGTCGCGAGGGACTCTGACGGGGAAACGCTGAAATAGTAATCCGCATATTTGTTGCTGACGAATTCGGCGCCGACCGATGCGCTGACATAGGTGCTGCGCGACAGCGGAGTGGAGAAATCGACGTTCGGGAAGACGACGGTCGAACGGTGCGCGTGGGCGACGTCGTGGAGAACGTCGACGCGCACCCCGAGCGAATCATAAGGGTTGGTGAGGCCGTGGAAGCTGACCCCGGCGAACCCGCCCAGCTCGACCGCCGTCTTGCGGTCGGGAAGCAGGTCGACGACGTCGTCCTTGACCTTGTGGGTGCGGTTGAGGCGCACGCCCGCGATGGGTCCGAAGTCGAAGTCGACCTTGCCGGCTCCGCCGGGAACGACGTCGACGTAGAGATAGGTGCCCTTGGTCGAAAAGGAGATGCCGCTGACCTTGCCGCGGATCGCGGCGGCAGGGATCAGCCGATAGTCGTTCGATCCCTCATAGTCGGCGACGAGGCCGGCGCCGAGGCCGACGGTGAGGCTATCCTTGCTGGCGAGTTCCTCGGGGCTCGGCGCGTCGGCGGGTTGGGCGAGCGCTGGTGAACCCAGGCAGCAGGCAGCTAACGCAAGACAAGCGAAGCGGCGCATGGCTATTCCCTGTTCTGATCGTCGAGGCGTAACAGCGGATGGGTGCGGCGGATAGTTCCCGCGTCACGTCGTTAGACCGAGGTCTAATCGGGGGCGCCCTCCGCGATCAGCAGCATCCCGTCGGAGTTCGCGGTACGGTGGGGGACGATCTCCTGATACTCGCCCGAGCGATAGAAAGCCTGCGCCGCATCCAGGTTCGGGAATTCGATGATCACCAGCCGTTCGCAATCCGCTTCGCCCTCGAGCCGGTGGAGTGCTCCGCCGCGTACGAGGAAACGGCCGCCAAAGGATTCGACGATGGCCCGTGTCCGCGACCGATAGGCTTCATAGCCCCCGGGGTCGTGGATCCTGATCTGCGCGACGAGATAGGCTTTCGGCGTCACCGAAGCTTTAGTCCCCGGCACCGCCCTCGGGCGTGAAATATTTGTCGTACTTGCCCTCTTCGCCCTTGTGCTCGTCGGCGTCCGCCGGGCTGTCCTTCTTGCGCGTGATGTTCGGCCAGTCCGCCGAGAAGGTGGTGTTGAGCTCGAGCCATTTCTCGAGCCCGCTCTCGGTGTCGGGCAGGATCGCTTCGGCCGGGCATTCGGGCTCGCACACCCCGCAGTCGATGCACTCGTTGGGATTGATGACCAGCATCACCTCGCCCTCGTAGAAGCAATCGACGGGGCAGACCTCGACGCAATCCATATATTTGCATTTGATGCAGGCGTCGGTGACGACATAAGTCATTGAACAGGCGCTCCCTCTCAAACGCTTCGCTATGTCGCTCCCTGCGGCTCGTCAATTCCCAGCTCTTCATAGCAGGCGCGGGCCTCGTCCGCGGGGCCGCGGCGCTGCGGCAGCGCGAGCACCTTCAAAACCCGCACGCGATCGCGCAACGGGAGCGCGACGATGGCCCCGACGCGGACGTCCTCGGACGCTTTGGCGACGCGCCTGCCGTCGATCCGGACATGGCCGGTTTCGATCACCGCCTGGGCCAGGGTGCGGCTCTTCACCAGGCGGATGCAGTGCAAATAGCGGTCGATCCTCACCGCTTCAGTTTCGCCAGCTCGGCGAAGGCGTGGGACGCCGCGCCGCGGCGGTCGTTGCGCGGCGGTCGCCGCCCGCGCCAGCGCCACGCGTCCCCGGCCCGGGTGAACCCGACCTCGCCCATCAGCTGGTCGATCGCCGCCTGGTCGAGCCCGATCGAGGTCGCCAGCGCGACATTGACCGGGCTGTCGCCGCCGGCCGACCGGACCTTGCGGGCATGGCTCGCGAGCCGGTCGGCGAGATCAATGCGCAGCCAAGTCCGTCCGACTCGGCGATAAGCGAGCGCCGCGCCGCGCGGATCGACGTCGGCGGCGAGGGTGGCCGCTCCCGCCTTCGGCAGCGCCGGCATGCCCTGGCCCGAGCGGACCGAGAGCAGAGCCGCCCGCCAATATTGCGCGGCCGGCTTCAGCAGCGAATCGACGTACACGTCGAGCGGGCCGAGGCGCAGGCGCAGCTTGTGCAGCGCCTGCCGGTCGGCCTGCTCGAGCTGGGAGATGGCACCGAGCATCGCCTTTCGCGGAAGCAGGCCGCCCGCATCGGCAAGCATCGCCGCGATTGCCCGGACGCCTGCCGAGTTGGCCGGATCGGCGGCAGCCGCGGCGAGCGTCTCGAGCGGGCGAAGCTCACGGCTGACCTGGACGTCGAGCCAGGCTTCGAGCCGCGAGCGAAGCGCGGCGCGGCCATACGCCGACAGCCGGTCGAGCGCCCGCGCGGTGCGCAGCGCGGGCTCGAGCAGCGAGCGGCCGGGGGCGAGCCGGGCGAGGACGTGCCCCTGCCAGGCGACCGCCAGCCCGCCGCCGTCCTCGACGACCAGCTCGAACGCGGTGTCGGGCGCTTCGACCAGGAAGATCGCGCGGCGCTCGAGCTCATCGCCGAGCCGGCGCTCGGCCGCGGCGAGCAGCAGGCGCTTGTCAGCCAGCCGCGCCGAGGGATCGACCCTGAACTCGAAGCCGGTCAGGTGGCCGATCGGCTCGGGCCCGACGCTGACTTCGCCGTCGGCGGCGACCGTCACCGGCAAGGCGTCCGCACCGCGCGCGCCGATGTCGCGCACCAGCACGGCCGTGCGGCGGTCGACGAATCGCTGGGTCAGCCGCTCGTGGAGCGCGTCCGACAGCCGCGCCTCGACCTCGCGGGTGCGCTCGGCCCATTTCACCGGCTCGGTCAGCCAGTCGGCGCGATGCGCGATGTAAGCCCAGCTGCGGATGCCGGCGAGGCGGTCGGCGAGCGCTTCGATATCGCCGCTCATATTGTCGAGCCGGGCTACCTCGGCCGCGAACCATTCGTGCGGGATATGGCCGCCCTCCCCGACGTAGCTGTAGAGCCGGCGGACCATCCGGCTGTGGTGCATCGGGCCGACCTTGCGGAAGTCGGGCAACCCGCACACGGCCCACAGCCGCCGCGCCTGCGCGCCCTTCTTCGCCGCAATCGCCGGATCTTCGGCGCAGAGCTTGAGCACGGCGAGGTCGATCGCTTCCGGCGCGGACTTGAGCAGCGGATCGTCGCTTTTGCGTTCGAGGCTGGCGATCAGCCCCCGGACGTCGCCGAAATCGAGCTCGGCGTTGCGCCAGTAGAGGAAGTCCAGAGGACGGAAGCGATGGTCCTCGATCGCCGCGGTCTCTTCGTCGCTGAAGCCGCCGGTGTCCTCGGCCAGGCCGAGCGTCCCGAAGCTGCCGTCTTTCTGGTGGCGGCCGGCGCGGCCGGCGATCTGCGCCATCTCGGCGATGGTCAGCCGGCGGTCGCGGCGCCCGTCGAACTTCTCGAGGCCCGCGAACGCGACATGGGTGACATCCATGTTCAGGCCCATGCCGATGGCGTCGGTCGCGACGAGATAGTCGACCTCGCCGCGCTGGAACATCGCGACCTGGGCGTTACGGGTCGCCGGCGACAAGGCGCCCATGACCACCGCCGCACCGCCCTTGAAGCGGCGCAGCATCTCGGCCAGCGCGTAGACCTGCTCGGCGGAGAAAGCGACGACCGCCGAGCGCGGGGGCAGGCGGGACAGCTTGACGCTGCCGGCGAAGCGCAAGGTGGAGAAGCGCGGCCGGCTGACGATCTCGACCTCGGGCAGCAACTTGCGGACGACCGGCTTCAGCGTGTCCGAGCCGAGGATCAAAGTCTCCTCGCGGCCGCGGACCCGCAGCATCCGATCGGTGAACACGTGGCCGCGCTCGGGGTCGATGCCGAGCTGGGCCTCATCGATCGCGGCAAAGGCGAAGTCGCGCTGGAAGTCGTGATCGTGATGGCCGTCCCCGCCGGGCACCGGCATGCTCTCGGCGGTGCACAGGAAATAGCGCGCGCGGGGTGGGACGATGCGCTCCTCGCCGGTGAGCAGGGCGACCTGGGCCTCGCCCTTCATCGCCACGACCCGGTCGTAGACCTCGCGCGCGAGCAGCCGCAGCGGAAAGCCAATGACCCCGGAAGAATGGCCGCACATCCGCTCGATCGCGAGGTGCGTCTTGCCCGTGTTGGTTGGGCCAAGGATCGCCCGGACGGGCGCATCGTTACGCGGCGCCATGATCCTCCGAATGTGGCAGCACCGGCGGCGAACGCAAGGATTAGGACGGTTTTAACCTCGATTCGCGAAACCCGTCGTCGTGTTGAGGGGTCAGCCCAGGCTTGGATCCGGCTTCGGCCGGCGGACCGGCGCGCGGTCGCCCGGCCTCGCTTTGCCGCGGCCGGGATGGATGAGCGCGGGATTGCTAGCGTTGCTGTGCAGCGGCGTTGCCTGGGCCTCCCTGCCCAAGCCGCACGATCTGCGTGCCGACGAGCGGCTGCAGTGGCAGGCGCTGGGAATCGCACCGCTGGCGAATGGCGGCGCGTCCGGCCTGCGGATGGATGCGACGCTGGCGGTCGAGGCGATCGACGTCGTCCCGGTGCGCAAGGCGCAGCCGCTCCCGACGGCACTCGCGCAGCCGATGCCGACACCCCTTCCCACCGGGCCGCTGCGGATCAGCGGGCGGGTCAGCGACGGGCTCTACTGGTCGCTGCGCGCGGCCGGCGCCTCACCGCAAGCCGCAGCGCAATATCTCGCCGCGCTGGCAACCGAGATCGACGTCGGCGGGGACGTTTCGCCGGGCGACCGGTTCGACCTGGTCCTCGCCAGCGGCGGAAGCCTGCAATATGCCGGGCTCGACCGGATCGCCGCCTCCGACCTCCAGCTGGTGCGCTGGACCGCGAACGGCCGCAACCAATGGATCGACGCCGGCAACGCCGAGCAGCCCGCCCCCGCATCGACCGGCATGGCCTGGCCCGTTGCCGGGCGCATCACCTCTTACTTCGGCTATCGCTATCACCCGATCCTGCATTTCACGCGCTTTCATGCGGGCCTCGATTTCGGCGCGAGCTGGGGCAGCCCGATCGTCGCCGCGGCGGACGGCCAGGTCGTCGGCGCGGGCTGGGCCGGGGGCTACGGCCGCCAGGTGCGGATCGCGCACGGCGGCGGCATCCTCACCACCTACAGCCACATGAGCCAGATCGCCGCTGAGCCGGGCAGTTTCGTCCACCAGGGTCAGCTGATCGGCTATGTCGGCTCGTCAGGCCTCTCGACGGGGCCGCATCTGCATTATGAAGTCCGCCGCGACGGCCAGCCGGTCAACCCGCTCGGGGTCCGGTTCGCCAGCGCCCCGGTCGTCGACACGCACCTCGCCGACGCGGTCAAGGCGCGGCTGAAAGCGCTGCTCAGCGTCGGAAGCAAGCGCGGCTAAGCTTGGCCCGGGCCGCGGTTTGCGGCTAGTCGTACGGCGCGCATGGACATCTACCTCCCGATCGCCGGCCAATCGGTCAACGCGCTGTTCATGGTCGTGCTCGGCTTCCTGGTCGGCGTCCTGTCGGGCATGTTCGGCGTCGGCGGGGGCTTCCTCACGACCCCGCTGCTGATTTTCTACGGGATCCCCCCGACCGTCGCCGTGGCCTCGGCCGCGACTCAGATCACCGGGGCCAGCGTCTCGGGGGTGATGGTCCACATGCGCCGCGGCGGGGTTGACCTGAAGATGGGCGGGGTGATGATCCTCGGCGGGCTGTTCGGCTCGCTCGTCGGCGCGGTCCTGTTCCGGCTGCTCCAGTCGAGCGGCCAGATCGACCTCGTGATCGGCGCGCTCTACGTCATCATCCTTGGCTGGATCGGCGGCCTGATGCTCAAGGACGCGCTGATTGCGCTCGGCTATGTGACCGCGCCGTCGGTGCAAAGACCCGCGACCCGCCACAATCGCTGGGTCGCCTCGCTGCCGCTGCGCTGGCGGTTCTACAGCTCGGGCCTGTACGTCTCGCCGCTCGCCCCGCTCGCACTGGGCTTCATCGCCGGCATGCTGACCGTGCTGCTTGGGATCGGCGGCGGGTTCATCCTCGTCCCGGCCATGATCTATTTGCTCGGGATGGCGGCGCGGGTGGTGATCGGGACCAGCCTGGTGATGATCCTCGCGGTCAGCGCGGCGACGACCATGGTCCATGCGCTGACCACGCGCTCGGTCGACATCGTCCTCGCCGCCCTGCTGCTCGTCGGCGGCGTCATCGGCGCGCAATATGGCGCAGTGCTGGCGACCCGGGTGAAGCCGGACCTGCTGCGCTTCGCCCTGGCGGTCATCATCCTGCTCGTCGCGCTGCGCATGGCGCTCGGCCTCGCCTGGCATCCCGACGAAGTCTATTCGATCGAGTATCTGTGAGCCGGCACTTCACACCCCTGCTCCTGGCGGCACTGGCGCCGCTGCTGATCGCCGCGGACAAGCCCGTGCTGGTTCCCGACATCTCGGCCCGCAAGGTCGAGATCCGCTACAGTTTCACCGGCGCGCAGCTGCTGCTGTTCGGGGCGATCGTCTATCCCGGCGGACGGCCGCCGAGCCGGCCCGCCGACATCGTCGTCGTGCTGCGCGGCCCGGTTCAGCCGATCCTGGTCCGCGAGAAGCAGCGCATTCTGCACATCTGGATGAACGCGGATTCGAACCGCTTCCGCTCGGCGCCGTCCTTCTACTCTGTCGCCTCGTCACGGCCGATCTCCGAGCTGGTCGATGAGCGGACCGCGGCCATCTACGAAATGGGATTGCACAATTTGCAGCTGTCGCCGGGCGGCGGCGCCCTGCCGGAGAAGGAGCGACGGTTCGAGGCCGGCCTGCTCGACCTCCGTCGCCGTCACGGCCTCTATGCGGAGAATCCGCGCGGCGTCGAAATCAGCGACCGGGTCCTCTACCGGGCGACGATCACCATCCCCAGCCAGGTGCCGGTCGGGACTTACACTGCCGAGACCTTCCTGGTCGACCGCCCGTCGCCGGACCGGCCGGGCCGGGTGCTCGCGGTCGCGACGCGCGATATCCAGATCGACAAGTCGGGCTTCGAGCGGTTCGTCGCGCTCGCCGCCCGGCGTCACGAAGGATTGTACGGACTGGCGGCCGTCGCCCTCTCGCTCGGTCTCGGCTGGGCAGCCGCGGCAGCCTTCCGCAGACGTCTCTAACCCTAAGCCAATTTTAACCGCTCGCGCGTATGACGCCCACACGCCTGTCAGTGGGTAGCGGAGCAGTTATGAACGATCAGCCGAACTTGCGTCAGTTCCTCGACGAAGTGAACAGCTTTGCCGAGGAGCCGGCCGGCGCGCCGGTCCCCGCCAAATCGGGCCTTGCGCTGCCCCCGATCGGCAAGGTGCTCGAGATTGCGGGCTCGGGATCGCAAATCTGCATCGATGCGTCCGAGCTCCTGAAACTGCAGTCGCACGGCGACCCCGCGGTCGCGATGTCGGGCCAGGTCGGAAGCCAGGTCAAGATGGTCGTCGGCACCAACTGGCTGATCGCCAACGTTCGCACGATGAAGGCCGACGAGAGCGGCGAGGTCGTCGCCAACGTCGACTTCCTCGGCGAGGGCAGTCGCGACGCGACCGGCCTCATGAGCAACTTCCGCCGCGGCGTGACCCGTTACCCCGTGCCGGGCTGCGAGGTTCATGCCGTAAGCACCGAGGATTTGCGCGCCGTGTTCGCGGCGAGCGACGAGGCGCATATCGAGATCGGGACGGTCTATCCGACGGACGACATTCGGGGCGCGCTCTATGTGGATCCGATGCTCGGCAAGCACTTTGCGGTGCTGGGATCGACCGGAACCGGCAAATCGACCTCGGTCTCGCTGATCCTCCACCGCATCTCGCAGCTGTCGCCCGAGGGTCATATCGTGATGATCGACCCGCACGGGGAATATTCGGCCGCGTTCAAGGGCTGCGGCGAGCTGTTCAACGTCGACAACCTCCAATTGCCCTACTGGCTGATGAACTTCGAAGAGCATTGCGAAGTGATGCTCACCACCCACGATGCCGAGCGCCAGCGCGACGCCGACATTCTTGCCAAATGTCTGCTCGCTGCCCGCACCAAGGGCAAGGACATGAGCCAGTTCGGCAAGGTCACGGTCGACAGTCCGATCCCCTATCTGCTGGCCGACCTCAACACGATCCTCGTCAACGAGATGGGCAAGCTCGAGCGCGCCGGCGACACGCTGCCCTATCAGCGCCTCAAGACCAAGCTCGACGAGCTGCGCGCCGACCCGCGCTACACCTTCATGTTCTCGGGCATGCTGGTGTCGGATTCGATGCCCGGCCTGATCGCCAAGCTGTTCCGCCTGCCGAGCCACGGCAAGCCGATCTCGATCGTCGACGTCTCGGGCGTCCCGTCCGAGGTCACGTCAGTCGTCGTGTCGGTGCTCGCGCGCATGGTGTTCGACTATGCGATCTGGTCGCGGACCGAAGCGCAGCGCCCGCTGCTGCTGGTGTGCGAGGAGGCCCACCGTTACGTGCCAAAGGACGAGCTGGCCGAGAACGGTCAGGCCGTCCGCAAGATCCTCGAGCGGATCGCCAAGGAGGGCCGCAAGTACGGCGTCAGCCTCGGCCTCATCACGCAGCGCCCGTCGGACCTGGCCGAAGGCGTGCTGTCGCAGTGCGGCACGATCGTCTCGATGCGTTTGAACAACGACCGCGACCAGGCGTGCGTGCGCGCCGCTATGCCGGAAGGCGCGCGCGGCTTCCTCGACGCGATCCCGGCGCTGCGCAACCGCGAATGCATTGTCTGCGGTGAGGGCGTCGCAATCCCGATCCGGGTCCGCTTCGACGACCTCGAGCCGGAAAAGCGGCCGGCCTCGTCCGATCCGAGCTTCGCCCGACTGTGGCGCGAGACTGGCGACGAGGAAGGGATCATCCAGCGCACGATCAAGCGCTGGCGCGGCCACGGCCGCTAAGCCGGCAGGCGCCTAAAGGCCCAGCATCGGCGCGATCACGACAAAGGCCGTCGCCGCGACCAGGACGAGCACCGCCAACCCCAGGATTTGGTGCTGCCGGTGGGCGGCCGCCTCGACTTTCTGAACCTCGAGCGCCGCCTCCGACTCATGCGCGCGGCGCTCGAGTTCGGCGACCGCGGCGAGATAAAGGTCGCCGCCGTGAACTCCGCGGGCGGCAATCGCCCGAAGCTCGTCGCCGCCCGCGTGCGCCAGCTCGTCCTCCACCATCATTGCAGGCTCCCTCATCTGCGAGTTCGAAGGAAACCGACAGAACGTGGCGGCGAATCCGCCGCCGTGCCTCAATCCGCAAGCGAGGCCCCGGGCATCATACAGCAAATGCCAGATTGGCGGGAGTTCCCGACCCTGGAACCCGGACGACGCTAGAAATTCCCCGCCAGCGTCAGCACCGGACCCGAGCCGGGCTGGGCGTTGCCGGCGAGCCGCTGGCGCCAGTCGACGTGGACCCGGACGTTGCGGCGGACCTTCATCGAGAGGCGCGGGCCGGCGTCGACCCGGTACAGGCCGGGCTGGACTCCGCCCCACACGCCGAACCCGCCGGAGAATTCGCGGAACAGCGGCCGCGTGAGGGTTGCGCCGCCGTCCGCGAACAGGTCGCGGCTGCTCATGCCGACGACTCCGGCCTGGGCGTAGCCGTCGAGCATGAAGCCCCACAGCAACGGTCGGTCGTACAGGCCGCTCTCAGCGAACAGGGCAAAGGCGTTGCGGCCGCCGCCGTAGCGGCCAAGCCGTTGCCGGCGCTCGGCCGTGATCCACACCGGAACCGCGCGCAGCGGACGAGCCCGAACACCGGCCGCGAGCTCGCCGCCACGGCGATTGACCTCCGAGCTCGAGCGCACGACCGCGGCGATCGCCGGGGTGAAGTTGTAGAACAGTCGCGCCCCGGCCTGGCTCGCACCGAGCGTTCCGCCGCTGGCCAGCGAGGTCGCGCCGGTCAGGTCCTGGCGGCTGCGCACCATCGCCCACATCGTCAGCTGGATGCGATCGAGGCGCTGCGCGACGATTGCCGGCGCGGTGCTCTGCATCGGGGCGGTGACGGTCGATTGCGCGGGCGTCCACGTCGCCGCCGTTCGCGGCAACGGCCACGGGTCGGGCTGCGGGGCGGGGGCTTCGAACTGGCGCCGCGGCTCCGGCAGCTCCCACACCGCGGGCGTCGGACGCGGAGGGGCGGCGGGCGCACCGCGATAGGCATAATAAACCGGGATCACGAGCGGCTGCGGGGGGCTGATTGCGACCGGAGCGGCCGCGGCCTGCAGCGGCGGCGGAAGGATCGGAGCCGGAGCGATCGGCGTGATCGCCGGGAACTGGGTGGCCATCATCGCCCGCGGCTCGGCGGCGGGCCGCTTGACCTCGAACAGCTTGGCCCCGGGCAGCGACCCCAGGGTCGCGACTCGAAATCCCGCCCAGCCGACCAGCGCGACGGCGAGGAAGCGAAGCGACGGCTTCACTGCGGGATTTCCGCCGGGAAGACGTGCCGGGTCTTGTCCCATTTGCGCGCGCCGCCGCCGAGGTGGAGCGAGATCGCGCGTGCCGCCGCCAGCATCGCGATGAGGTTGCCGACGACCAGGCGGGGGATCGAGCGCAGGCCTTCGGCGAAGCCATAGGCCGAGCCGGTGAAGCAGGCTCGCATCAGGACCCGCCAGGCTAGCAGCCAGGCATTGATCGTGAGCAACGTGACGAGCGTCGGGTCGAGCCGCGCGTGAATCGGCGCCCCGAGCGCCTCGGCGAGCCAGATCTGCGACCACAGCAAGGCGGCGCCGTAGGCCGCGAGGAGCAGCACCGCAGCGAGCGGCCCGCGGCGGTCGCGCATCCGCATCCACCGCTCGCCCAGCCCGCCGCTCCAGCCGAGCCGGTCCCATCCGGCGAGGGCGATCCCGCCGAGCCAGCGCGCCTTCTGCCGGATCGCCGCGCCGAGCGTCGCGGGAAAGTGGCCGCGGGTCGAAACCACCGCGCGCTCGCCGGGCCGCGCCGGGATACGCACGAAGATCGTCTTAAGGCCCAGCCCGCCGATCCGCAGGCCGAGCTCATAATCCTCGGTCATGCTGTTGCCGATGAAGGGCCGGCCCTCCTCCATCGCGGCCAGCTCGGCGAGCGGCCGACGGGCAACGGCGCAGCCCACCCCGGCGAGAGGAATCGCCGCGCCGACCGCTTCGCGCACCACCAATTCCTTCATGTGGGCCTCGGCGAACTCGTCGCAGTAATGACCGGCGATCCAACGCGAATGCGGGTCAGGCAGCGGCAGCACGGGCAGCTGGATCACCGCCGCGCGATCGATCAGCCCGTCGAAGATGCGCAACTCATAGGGGTGAACGACATCCTCGGCGTCGTGCAGCACGACGGCCCTGGCCGGGCGCCCGGCCGCAAGCTCATGGGCGACCAGGGCATCGTACAGGTGATTGAGGCAGTCGGCCTTGGTCGTCGGCCCGTCGGCGTCGACCAGCACCGCTTCGATCCGGTCGTCGATGACGCTGGCGATCGCTGCGGCGGTCGCCGGGTCGTTGCGGTAATGGCCGACGAAGACGCGGTAATCGTCATAGTCGAGCCGGTCGACGGTCGCCTTGAGCATCGCCGCGATCACCGCCGCCTCGTCCCACGCCGGAACCAGGATCGCCACAAAACCGGGATCCTTCTTGAACACGAAGTAGCTCGCGAAGGACCGGGGATAGCGGCTGTAAATGGTCATCCCGCGCCAGGCGTGTCGGGCGAAGTAAATCAGGTCGACGAGCACGTCGTTGATGGCGAAAAGCAGGAAGCCCACGCCGGCAAACAGGGCAAGCTCGGCCGCGATTCGAGTCAGGATGTCGGCGAGCGACACGCGCGCAGCGACAGCGTGCTAGAAGGTTCGCGGCGAATTTGGCAGGAGCGCTCGGAGCATGTTGCCTCCCTCGGCGAATCGTGACGGTCCGAGCATGACCTCAGTGACACAGTAGCAAGTAAACAGCAAGATTGGTCGGTTAATGCGCCATTTTGGATATAATTGCTTCAAGTCGAACGGCACGAATTTGCCCGACAGGATTGTCGCGTGAGAGTAATAATCGCGGCTATTATATTGTCGTTTCTGGCAAATCCCGCGCGTGCGAGTGGTAGAATCCTGTTCGCGCACGGAAGCTGGGCGGCGATCGAGCGCGCCGACGGCTGCGTCGCCGCCGGACGCTCTGCCAGGGTTGCGGCCAAGGGAAAGGTCCAGGCGGTGGCCGGATTCAGCTTCACGCCGGATCGCCGTCGCTGGGGCGAGTTCCACGCGCAGCTGAGTCGCCCGCCGCGCGCCGGCTCGAGCGTGATCCTGACCGTCGGGCAACAGCCATTCCTGCTGACCGCTCGCGGCGGCTGGGCGTGGAGCCGGGGGCCGGCGCAAGAGCAGGCGATCATCGCTGCCGTGCGGTCGGCGGGCGGGATGCGGGTCGAGGCGCGCGACTCGGCCGGCCGCCGCTTCGCCGACCCCTACGCGCTCGACGGCGCCCCGACAGCGATCGACGCCGCCGCCGCCTGCGCTGGCAAAATTCGGCGGCGTTAACTAGATAGGCCGCTTGCCATGAGTGCCGATACCGCGATCATGCCCATTCCGGGCCCCGTCGATCCTGTGCCCGTACCGCGGGCGGCGCCGTCGCGCGCCGACGGCAAGCGCGAGCTGGTCGGCCGGTCGAAGGACCAGATCCGGTCCGAGCTCGAGGCGGCCGGGCTCGACCCCAGGCAGGCCAAGCTGCGCGGCAAGCAGATCTGGCACTGGATCTACAATCGCGGGGTCAGTGATTTTTCGGCGATGAGCGATATCGCCAAGCCACAGCGCGGCTGGCTGGCCGAGCGCTTCATCGTCTCGCGGCCGGGGGTGGTCGAGGCACAGGTGTCGTCCGACGGGACGCGCAAATGGCTATTGCGCACCCACGACGGGCACGATTTCGAGATGGTGTTCATCCCCGATGCCGATCGCGGCACCTTGTGCGTGTCGAGCCAGGTCGGGTGCACTCTGAATTGCCGCTTCTGCCACACCGGGACGATGCGCCTGGTGCGCAACCTCGAGGCGAGCGAGATCGTCGGGCAGGTGATGCTCGCCCGCGATGCGCTTGGCGAGTGGCCGTCGCAGCCCGAGGGCCGCATGCTGACCAACATCGTCATGATGGGCATGGGCGAGCCGCTCTATAATTTCGACAATGTCCGCGACGCGCTGAAGATCGTGATGGACGGCGACGGACTCGGCCTGTCGCGGCGGCGGATCACGCTATCGACCTCGGGCGTGGTGCCGATGATGGCCCGCGCCGGCGACGAGATTGGAGTCAATCTCGCCGTGTCGCTGCATGCCGTGACCAAGGCGATCCGCGACGAGATCGTGCCGCTCAACCGCAAATACGGGATCGAGCAATTGCTCGAGGCCTGCGCCGCTTACCCTGGCGCGAACAATGCGCGTCGAATCACCTTCGAATATGTGATGCTCAAGGACAAGAACGACAGCGACTCCGACGCGCGCGAGCTGGTCCGGCTGATCCGCAAGTACAAGCTGCCGGCGAAGGTCAATCTGATCCCGTTCAATCCGTGGCCCGGCGCGCCCTACGAATGTTCGAGCGCGGAGCGAATCAAGGCGTTCAGCAATATCGTGTTCGAAGCCGGGATCTCGGCGCCGGTTCGGACCCCGCGGGGCCGGGACATTGACGCGGCGTGCGGCCAGTTGAAGACTGCGGCGGAACGGAAGCGCAAGGCCGCCGTTGCCGCGTAACGGAGTGCTCGGATGTCCCTGATCGGCAAGCTCGTCAGCACATTGCTGACCAAGGGCAGCATCACGGTCAAGCGGCCCGGCAAGCCGCCGGAAGTCTTTGGGCCCGGCGGCGGCAAGCATCTCACCGTTCGCTTCGCTGACCGGAAGGTGGCGTTCGACATCGCCCGCAACCCGCGGCTCGGCCTCGGCGAAGCCTATATGGACGGGCGACTGATGGTCGAGGACGGGACGATCCTCGATTTACTCGAGCTGGTCGTCGGGGCCAATCGGTGGGAACGGGGCGGCAGCAGCCGCAAGGCGATGAAGAAGGGCAAGAGCCGCTTCAAGTGGCTGTTCCGCCGCAATCGCGCCAGCCGCTCGAAGCGCAACGTCGCGCATCACTACGATCTCAAGGATGAGCTGTACGAGCTGTTCCTCGACGACGACCGGCAATACAGCTGCGCGTACTTCACCGATCCCGCCAACAGCCTCGACCAGGCGCAATCGGACAAGAAGGCGCATATTGCCGCCAAGCTGTTCCTGGAGCCTGACTTGCGCGTGCTCGACATCGGCAGCGGCTGGGGCGGGATGGCGATCTATTTGCATCAGGTCGCCGGGGTCGACGTGACCGGAATCACTCTGTCGGAAGAGCAATTGAAGGTCGCCCGCCGCCGAGCCGTGGAAGCCGGGGTGTCAGACCATGTCCGGTTCGAGCTGATCGACTATCGCGCGGTCACCGGCACCTACGACCGGATCGTGTCGGTCGGCATGTTCGAGCATGTCGGCGCACCCCATTATCTCGAGTTCTTCGCCAAGTGCCGCGAGCTTCTCGCCGACGACGGCGTGATGCTGCTCCACACCATCGGCAAATATGGAGGCGCCGGCGGGCCCGACCCGTTCACCGACAAATATATCTTCCCCGGCTACCACGTCCCGTCGCTGTCGCAGATCGTCACGGCGAGCGAAAAGGTGCGGCTGATCGCGAGCGACGTCGAAACCCTCCGGCTGCATTATGCCTGTACGCTGCGGCACTGGCTCGAACGCGCGACCAAGGCGCGGGACCGGATCGTCGCGATGTACGACGAGCGCTTCTTCCGGATGTGGGAATTCTACCTCGCCGGCGGCATCGTCGCGTTCGAGAACGGCGCGCTCAACAATTACCAGGTGCAGTACATCCGCGACCGCACCGCGCTCCCGATCACGCGCGACTATATGCTCGAAACCGAGCGGAAGTATCGCACGCTCGCAGCAAAGCCCGCGGCCGCCAGGAAGCCGCGCACTGCGTCGCGCAGGAAAGCCCTCGGGCCTACGGGCGCTTGAGCTCGGCGAGCAGCGCCGGCGCCGGATAGATGTGCTCGAGCGCCTCCTGAACCGCCGCGGTCGACACCACAACGGTGCGGTTGAGCACGGGATCGTAGCCGTAATTGCCGCCGATCGAGTGGATGTTGCCGTCGAACGCGGCGCCGATCACCTGGCCTTCACGGTTGAGCACCGGTGAACCGGAATTGCCGCCGATGATGTCGTTGGTGGTGACGAAGTCATAGGTCGTGGTCATGTCGATCTTCGACCGGTTGGCGATGAACGCCGGGGCGAGGTCGAACGGCTCGGCGCCGGTCGCGCGGTCATAGGTCCCGCCGATCACCGTTCGCGTCGGCACCATCATCCCGCGCTCGTTCCAGCCCTGGACCTTCCCGTAGCTGATGCGCAGCGTGAAGGTCGCGTCGGGGTAGAGCGTGTTGCCATAGGCAGCAAAGCGGGCATCGGCGAGCCGGGCCTGGGCCGCGGTGATCGGGCCGTCGACCGTCTCGTCGAACCTCGCCTCGAGAGCGCGATCATTGGCGTCGACCTGGCGCGCGTAGACGATCATCGGATCGGTCGAGGCGTCGACCGCTGCCTTGCCGCCGTCCCATAGCTGCTTGCGGACGGCAGGATCGGCGAGGCGGGTCCCGGCGACCAGCCGGGCGGCCAGGCCCTCGGGCGATTCCTTGCCGAGCAGGAGCCTGGTTTCGGGATCGTCGACGCCGAGATATTCGCGCGCCTTCGACAGCGACCATTCGGTCTGCAGCTGGTCGAGCCACGGATAGATCGGCTTGGCGTCGAGCACCTGCTTCTTGAGCAGCGGCAGCGCCGATTCGGTATAGTCGGGCAGCCGGTCGGAATCGGGCTTGGCGCGCTCGTCGCCGGCCCTGACGAGGCTGATCGCATAGTTGAACAGGGTGCCGCGCGGCAGGGCGAAGTACCGCGCGAGGTAGAGGTTGCGATAGGCCTGCGTGGCGGCGGCGATGTCGGCCCAGGGATTGCCGAACTTGTCGCCGCTCCTCGCCTTAAGGTCGGCCTCGGCGGCGGCGATCTTGCCCATGAACGCCGGGTCGTCGAGCGCCCGCTTCAGGCCGATATAGACCTTGAGGCTGTTCTCGAAACTCTCGAGCGCCTGGTGGCCCTCGCGGTTCTTGGCCGGGCTCGATTCCATCGCGTTGATGAGCCGGCCGCGGAATTCGGAGTAGGTCGCGACGCGCATCGGCGCGACCAGTTCGCGCTGCATCGCCAGCTGCTCGGTGGTGAACAGGCGTTGGGTCGAGCCGGGATTGCCGACGACGAACGTCGGCTCGCCGTCGACCGGCGCGCGCGGCGACCAGGTCAGGTGCCGCGTCGTGGCCGGCTTGCCGCCTTCGTAGGCGCGCAGGAAACTCGCATCGAGCGAGTAGCGCGGGAAGTTGAAATTGTCGGGATCGCCGCCGAACTGCGGCGCCTGCGCTTCGGGCACCCACACCAGCCGGACGTCGCTGTATTTGTGATAGGTGTAGAGCTTGTACTGGCCGCCGCCGTAGAGCGTCACGACCTGGCAGCGCATGCTCGGCTCGGAGCAGGCCGCGCTTTCGATCCGGGCCTTGGCGGCGTTGCGGGCCTTGACCGCGGCCTCCCCGGTCGCGCTGCCGACCGCGCTCTTGATCTCGCCGGTGACGTCGCGGATCGCGGTCACGACCTCCGCCTGCTGGCCGGCGCATTTAAGCTCGCGCTCGCGCGTCCCGGCAACGAAGCCGGCCTTCAGGATATTGTTCTTCGCCGTCGAGTTCTGCTCGGCGCAACCGGCGACGCAATGGTGGTTGGTAAGGATCAGGCCCTCGGCCGAGACGAAGCTCGCGGAGCAGCCGCCGGTCAGGCGCACCGCCGATTGGCGCACCTTGTCGAGCCACGCCTGGTCCGGCGCCCAGCCGTAATCGGCCTGCATCTTCGCCGCCGGGAAGCCGTCGAAGGTCCACATGCCCTCGTCGGCGCGGGCGGCTGTGAACGGCAGCGCGGCGACGGCGGCGAAGGCGACGACTCTCGAAAGGCCCATTGCTGACTCTCCCCGGGGATCCGGTTTCAACCGTGCATGAAAAGAGGGCCGGCGCAAGGCCGGCCCTTCGGCGATCCGTGCCCGTGCCGGTCAGGCTGGGATGCGCTGGACGCGCACGCGCCGCTCTTGATGCATGCGCATCCGCTCGTCGGGCGTCAGCTTGCCGTCGTGGTTGGCGTCGGCGGCGTCGAAATGCTGGAGCGCGGCGGCGGTCATTTCCTGCAGCGACACCCGGCCATCGTGATTGGCGTCGGCGCGCTCGAACATTTCTTTGTGCGTGCCCATGCCGAATCCGGAGTGGTGGAAGCGCATGACCTTGACGCCAGGAGCGCCCGGCTCCCCGCCGACCTCGACCGGACCCTCGCCGTCGCGCATGACGAACACGCGGCTTTCGCGACGGATTTCGGGCTTGGCCGAGACGAACTCCTGGCGGCTGAGCGACCCGTCCTTGTTGGTGTCGAGCCTGTCGAACAT
>DASRAY010000125.1:0-13541 GCA_035637935.1 Sphingomicrobium sp. | reverse complement strand
GCGGGCTGTTCTTCTCGGCGCTCGGCGACATGCTCGCCGCCGCCTCGAACAAATATTCCGGGTTCGCGCCGGCTGCGCCGGGCGCGGTGCGGATCGAAAATGCCTGCACCCAGTGGCTTGCCCAGGTCATCGGCTATCCGGGGGAGGCGGCGGGGACGCTGACATCGGGCGGGAGCATGGCCAACCTCACCGCCATCGTCGCCGCGCGCGAAGCCGCCGACGCCGATGGCGGCGGCGCAGTCTATCTGACCCGCTTCGCTCACCATTGCGTCGACAAGGCGCTGCATATCGCCGGCCGCGCCCGTTCGCCTAGGCGGCTGATCGCGACCGATGAGGCCTATCGCATGTCGGCCGATGCGCTCGAGCAGGCGCTCGAGCAGGACCGCCGCAACGGTATCCGGCCGTGGCTCGTGGTCGCGTCCGCCGGGACGGTCGACACCGGCGCGATCGACCCGCTGCCGGAGATCACGGCGCTGTGCCGCAGCTACGGGGCGTGGCTGCATGTCGACGGCGCTTATGGCGGCCTGTTCGCGCTGTGCGAGGAAGGTCGCGCCAAGCTGCGCGGAATCGAGCTCTCCGACAGCGTGGCCCTCGACCCACACAAGACTCTGTTCCTGCCCTACGGGACCGGCGCCGTCGTGGTCCGCAACGGACAGCAGTTGTTCGATGCCTTCAGCGCGAGCGCCGATTATATCCAGCCGTTCACCGAAACCGAGGTCGGGCCGTCGCCGGCGGATCTGTCGCCCGAGCTCACGCGGCACTTCCGGGCCTTGCGCTTGTGGCTGCCGCTGCAGATGGCGGGCGTCGCCGCGTTCCGTGCCGCCCAAGCGGAGAAGCTCGCGCTCGCCCGCTATTTCCGTGCCCGGCTGGCCGAGCTCGACGGCTGGGATCCGGGACCATCGCCGGACCTGTCGGTCGTCGCCTTCCGTTATCTGCCGAAGGGCGGCGACGTGGACGAGTTCAACGAGCGGCTGATGCGCCACGTTCAGCAGGAGGGCAGGGTGATGCTGAGCGGCACCCGGATCGACGGCAGCTACCGGCTGCGCTGCGCCATCCTGTGTTTCCGGACCCACCTCGAACATGTCGATGAGGCGATCGCCGCGGTCGTTCGCGGCGCGGCGGCGATCGGTGGCTGAGGTCGCCGCCGAGACCGAGCGGCTGATCCTCCGCACATGGGAGCTGGCCGATCGCTCCGAATATGCGCGCCACGTCAACACGCCCGAGGTCGGGCGCCACGTCGGCGGGGTCCAGAGCGAGGCGGAGCTCACTGCGGCGTTTGAGCGGCTCGAGGGCTATCACCGCGACACCGGCCACACCTTCTGGGCGGTCGAGCGCAAGCGCGACGGCGTGCTGCTCGGTTTCTGCGGCCTGAAGGTGGCCAATGTCCCGGGCACGCCGGTGCACGGCGAGGTCGAGATCGGCTGGCGCCTGCGCGCGGACGCCTGGGGCCAGGGCTATGCCAAAGAGGCGGCGCAGGCCTCGCTCGACTGGGCCTGGGCCAACCTCGATTGCGACCGCGTGGTGTCGTTCACGATTCCGGCGAATGAGGCGAGCTGGGGGCTGATGGAGCGGCTCGGGATGACCCGCCGGCCGGACCTCGACTTCGCCCATCCGCACTTCGCGCCCGACCATCCGCTTAGTCAGCATATCACCTACGCGATCGAACGGCCGCGCGTTAACCCATAGGACAGGGGGCCGCGCTAGCGTGCGCGGCGGGGAGGGACGATGGTCACGATCGCCGATGAGGTGGAACAGGTCGCGCGATCTTCGCGATCGCGGTTCGTCGTGACGATCTTCGTCGGATCGTTCCTGCTGTTCCTGGTCCAGCCGATGATCGCCCGCATGGCGCTGCCCCGGCTCGGCGGCGCGCCGAGCGTATGGAACTCGGCGATGCTGGTCTACCAGGCGCTGCTCCTCGCCGGTTATGCTTATGCGCATTGGCTCGGCCGGTTCCACCCGCCCCGACAGGCGATGATCCACGTCGCCGCCCTCGTCCTGGCCGGCCTGACCCTGCCGATCGGCCTGATGACCGGCAACCCGCCGCCCGACGCCAACCCGTTCCTGTGGGTGCCGTGGCTGCTCCTGCTCTCGATCGGGCCGCTGTTCTTTGTCGTCTCCGCCCAGGCGCCCTTGCTCCAGCGCTGGTTCGCGCTGACCAAAAGCGGCGATCCCTATCCGCTTTACGCCGCCTCGAACCTCGGCAGCTTCGGCGGGCTGATCACTTATCCGTTGCTGGTCGAGCCGCTGCTCCCGGTCGGTCAGCAGCGCTGGCTGTGGAGCCTGGGCTACGGGCTGCTCGTGCTGCTGGTCGGCTGGTGCGCGGTCGGCTTGCCGAAGTCCGCCGGCCGGCATCATCAAGAGGCCGAAGCCGGGCCGGCGCCGGGCGCGCGGCAGGTCGCCCGGTGGATCCTGCTCGCAGCGGTGCCCTCGGGCCTGATCCTCTCGACGACGCTCAGCATCACCACCGACATCATCGCCATGCCGCTGCTGTGGGTGCTTCCGCTCGGCGTCTATCTGCTGAGCTTCGCCCTCGCCTTCGCGGCGAAGCGGGGCCCGGCGGACTCCGTCGTCCGCATCGCGCCGCTCGTCCTGCTGCTCGCCTGCTTCGCCATCTTCATGAACCAGAGTTGGCTTGCCCTAGTGTTCTGCGGCGTCTCGATCCTCAACGTCTTCACCGCCTCGGTCGCGCTGCACAGCCGGCTGTTCGAAACCCGTCCGCCCGCGCAGCATCTGACCTTCTTCTACCTCATGATGTCGGTCGGCGGCGCGCTCGGCGGACTGTTCTGCGCGCTCGTCGCGCCGCTGGTCTTCGACTGGACATATGAACATCTCCTGCTGCTCGCCGCTGCGGCGTGGCTGATGCGTACCCGCAGCCCGTTCGACCGGCTGGTCAGCCTGTGGGACGGCAGCGAGCTGGCGCGGCGCCTCACGGCCGGCGGAGCGATGCTGGTCGTGATCCTGTCGCTGGTCGGCACCGGCTTCTTCGACATCCCCTATTCCAGCGAAGCCAACCGGGTCGCCGGGCTGGTCATCCTCGCCATCGCGATCGTCGCGATCGGCAATCGGGCCCTGTTCGCCTGCGCGGTGGCGGCGCTCCTGATGGCGGCCGGCGGCTGGCAGCGCCTCGAGTATAGCGCGACCCCGGGCAAGATGACCCGCAGCTTCTTCGGCATCTACTCGATCCGGCAGGGCCCGAACAATTCGCGGCTGCTGGTCCACGGGACGACCGTGCACGGCGTCCAGAACCTCGGCTCGCCCGAGCGCGAGCGGATGGCGACGACTTATTATGTGCCGTCGTCGGGCGTCGGCCTGGCGATGGCGGCGCGCGAGCAACTGTTCGGGGCCGGGGCGCGGATCGGCCTGGTCGGGCTCGGAACCGGGACTTTGGCCTGCTACGCCCGTCCCGGCGAGCAGTGGACGATCTATGAAATCGATCCCGCGGTCGTGGGCATCGCCCGCGATCCGAAGCGCTTCACCTTTCTCTCGCGCTGCAATCCCGGCGCCCCGATCAAGATCGGCGACGCGCGACTGCTGATCGAGGGGGAGCGGCCGGCGACCGCCGACCTGCTGGTCGTCGACGCTTTCTCATCGGACGCGGTGCCAATGCACCTGCTGACCCGCGAGGCGTTCGCCGACTACCGCCGGCTGCTGTCGCCGAGCGGCCTCCTGCTGGTCCATATCTCGAACCGCTACCTCGACCTGATGCCGGTCGTCGCGGCGGCCGCGACGGACGGCAATTGGAAGGCGCGGCTGCGCTCCTATCGGCCCGATCGCGCGCACATCCTCCTCAACGAATATGGCTCGGACTGGATCGCGCTGTCGCAATCGCCGACGACGATGGACCAGCTGGTGCGAAGCGGGGGCGGGAAGTGGGAAGCGCTCCCGGCGCGGCCCGGCTTCAGGCCGTGGACCGACGACCATGCGAGCGTCCTGTCGCTGATCAAGCTGAAGTAAGCGGAAGCCTAGCGGTCGAGCCGGCTGCGGATCGCCGCGATCGTCTCGGCCTGGCGGGCGTCGATCGCCCCGACCGTCGCGCCGGCGTCGCGGATCGCGGCGAGGTCGTTGGGCGCCAGCCCGCCCTGCGTCTGCAGCCGCGTCGCGCCGAGGGCATCGATGTCGCCGAGTGCGCGCGCGGTCGGCTCGCGCGCCGCGATCGCCGCCGACAGCGACTCCTGCGCCGCCACCCAGCTCTCGCTTTGCCGCTCCCCGGCCGCCGCAGCGAGCCGGCCCGCCTCGGCCGCGGCCGGCTGGAACGCGTCGTCGCCGACATGCGCCTGGGTAATGAGGGCGGCGAGCCTGGCGGCCAGCGCCGGGTCGACCGGCCGGTCGTTCATCGGCCGGACCACCGCCACGCGCGGGTCGATCGCCTCCCCGGCGCGCGGCAGCAGCGACGGCGGCGCATTGCCCGACGCGCAGCCGGCGAGCGTCAGCAAAGGCAGAAGGACATGCGCGCGCATCGCCCGAACCTGTACGAGTGGTCCGACAAGCTGACAATTGAGAAGGTAATGGCGCGCCCGGAAGGATTCGAACCTCCGACCCCCAGATTCGTAGTCTGGTGCTCTATCCAGCTGAGCTACGGGCGCGTACCGGGAAAACGGCAGGGGCGCGACATAGGGGGATGATCCCCTGGGCGCAACCCCGCGCGGCGCGGACGGTGACGCCGCTGCTCAAACAGCTATGAAGCGGGTCATGGCGCAGGATCCCCAGCTGCTGCGGCGCCTGCTGCGCGCCAAGGATCGGATGGACGCCGCCAGCCACGAGGAATGGCCGGTCCCCCGGCTGGCCAAGGTGAGCGGGGTGTCCGAAGCGCATTTCGGGCGTTCGTTCAGGGACGCGTTCGGGGTCCCGCCCCACCGCTATCTGCTGACCCGCCGGATTGAGCGGGCCAAGGCGCTGCTCCGCGACACCGACTGGGCCATCATCGACATCGCCTTCGAGACCGGGTGGAACAGCCTCGGCACCTTCGGGCGGGTGTTCCGCGACATCACCGGCGAGAGCCCGAGCGCGCTGCGCTCGCGCGAGCAGGCCGCTCACCACGCGCTCGAGCGGGTGCCGCACTGCTACGTCAGCGCCGCCCACCGCCCCGACCTCAAAATCGCAGTTTCGGAGAAGCGGCGGCGGGAATCGGCGGATAATGGGACCGAAGACGAAACGGAGGTCCCATGAGCCAGGGTGTTCAAGTTGCCGGTATCTACGTCCGCGACCAGGAGGAAGCGCTGTCATTCTATGTCGAGAAACTGGGGTTCACGGTCCACACTGACGCCCGCAACGGCGATTATCGCTGGCTGACGGTGCAGCATCCCGACCAGCCGGGCTTCCAGCTCGGGCTGTTCCGGCCGCAGGCGCCGCTGGTCGACGATGCGACGGCGGCGAACCTGGTCGAGGCGGTCGCCAAGGGCGCGATGCCGCCGCTGGTGCTGGTGGTCGAGAATTGCCAGGCGGCCTATGACCAATATCGCAGCCGCGGGGTCGAGTTCACGCAGGAGCCGATCGCCCGCTACGGCAGCGTCGATGCAAGCTTCCGCGATCCCTCCGGCAACGGCTGGAAACTCGTCCAGGCACGCTGACCATGTGCCACATCCCCGCATTCCTCATTCTCGATGGAGGCATCGTTGAACTGGAACAAACTCATTCGCCAAATTCATCGCTGGCTGGCGATCGTCTTCACGCTGACCGTGATCACCGACTTCCTCGCGCTGGCGATGGGCACACCGCCGCAGTGGATCTTCTATCTGCCACTGCCGCCGCTGTTCCTGCTGATGTTCAGCGGGCTGTACATGTTCTTCCTGCCCTATGTCGGGAAGCGCCGGGCAGGAGTCGCGTCATGACCGCCAGTGAAGAGATCGACGCCAAACTGGCCAAGCTGGGCGACTGGCGCGGCGCGACCCTCGCCCGGATGCGCCGGCTGATCCGCGAAGCGGACCCGCAGGTCGTCGAGGAACTGAAGTGGCGGAAGCCGTCGAACCCGTCCGGCGTGCCGACCTGGTCGCACGCCGGGATCCTGTGCACGGGCGAGCTCTACCGGGACAAGGTCAAGCTGACCTTCGCGCGCGGTGCCGCACTCGCCGACCCCGCGGGCCTGTTCAACTCCGGGTTCGGCGGAGGCACCCGCCGCGCGATCGACATCGCCGAGGGCGAGGAGGTCGACGCGGCGGCGTTCAAGGCGCTGATCGGCGAAGCCGTCGCGCTCAACCTCGCGCACAAAACCAAATGTTAGGGTAGCGGCTTGCTCAGGCGCTAAGGGCGGCGGGGCCGTCGCTGGTGCAGGCCGTGACGGTGGTGCAGGCAGTCGCCCGTTCGGCGAAGTCGTGAGCCAATTTGGCGTGCCAGGCTCGGGCGGTTTCGGTCACTGCGCGTTGGGCGGCCATCCGTTCCTCGACGGCCCTGCGAGAATAATAGCGCGCGTTCGACTCCATGACCCCGGTCCCCAGTCGCAGCCTGGTCCACAAGGCTGCTGCCAAGGACACCTTGGCCCGCAAAGGGTTTATCATTGGTTACTATCCACAGCCCCAGTCACAGGCTGTCCCGCTGCGGTACAGATCATGCCGCAATGGTGACACGAAACGGCATTAAGCAGATCATCGATGAAACTGAACGACTCATCGCTCGTTGAGTCGGGAAATGGTTTCCGAGGAAGGCACCATGCTGAGATCGATTGAGACTCGCCGCATCCCGTTCAACCCGAACGCGCGCGGCTATCATGCCGTCTACCATGATGGCGAAGTGAACCATTGTCCGGGCTGCGGGCGGACTCACTGGATCATCGGCCGGATGTCCGCAGAGTGCGCGTTCTGCTCGACCGCGCTGCCGCTGAAGGAGGCGATGACGCACGGTCCCGCCGCTGCTCCGACTTTCTGGCGCTCGCGCCCCGACTTCGGCGATCTCCAGGCCGCCTAGGGTTAATTCTCCAGTTTCGCCAGCGCCTTAACGGGTGTATATCGGCGCCATGAATAGGCTCATCTTCGCCGTCGGCTTGTTTGCCGCGTCGCCTGCCGTGGCGGGCGCGTCCAACTTCACCTTGGTCAACGGGACTGGCGGCGGACTCGCCGAGCTGTCGATCCGCCGGGCCGGGACCAACGACTGGAAGCCGCTCGCCCAGGGCGCGGGCGGTGCGGTTCAGTTCAACGATCCGGATTGCGCGTTCGACATCAAGGCGACGGTCGGCGGTTCGCCGGTCACCTGGACCGGGATCAATCTGTGCGGCGCGAAAAGCGTGATTCTGAAGCGCGACGCAGCGGCTGGCGCCTGGGTCGATTACGACCAATAGCCGACCCGCGCCGGAGCTCGCTCGGGTAGGGCCCGGCGACGATCATCGCCGGCTTCGGAGTCACCGAGTCGAGCAGCTTTGCCCCGGCGATGAACACCACCCCGGTGCAGGCCAGCGCGAGCAGGACTCCGCCCCAGCCGGGATAGGTGTCGAGATAGTGGCGGCCGCGTTCGACCGCTCCAACGGCAATGGCATAAATGACCAGCCACGCCTCGAAGCGCGTCTTGATGACAAACAGGCGGCCCACCTTCCGCAGCATGGCTAAGCCTCTCAATCCTTAACGCGGGAACGGCTCGACGCCTGTTTTGAGCCATTTGCGCCCTAAGAAACAAGGTTAACGTCGCGGCAGGGAGTGGGCAAACGTCCCGTTTCGGGATTCACGCGAGCTCGGTGAGGCCGAGCGCTTCAAGCAGGGCTGCACGAGCGGCCTCGATGTCGCGGGTCAGCGCCCGCGACTGCAGGTCGGCGTTGGCGATTTCGACCGGCCAGTGCCGCCGGACGACGTCGGCGATCAGGTCGAGCCTCGAGTCGTCGACCAGGAAGCGTCGGTCGATCGTCGCCGGGTCGGCGACGACGCGCAGCCGCAGGCACGCCGGGCCGCCGCCGTTGGCCATCGACTGACGCACATCGACGATCTCGACCCGGCGGATCGGCCCGTTGCCGGCGAGGTGGCGCTCGATCCAGCGCCACACCGCCGGCGTCTCGCGGCACTCGGTCGGGGCGATCAGCGTGGTCTGCCCGTCCGGCGGACTGACCAACTGGGCATTGAAAAGATAGGACCCAACTGCATCGGCGAGCGGCACGTCGGCCTCGCTCACTTCGACATATTCAAACCCGGGGACCAGCCGCGCGCAGGCGGCGATCAGCGACTCCTTGTCGGCGAACGCTTTTTCGTGAGCAAACAGGACCTGGCCGTTGGCGACCGCGACCACGTCGTTGTGGAAGGCGCCGGCGGCGATCGCGTCCTCCGTCTGCTGGGCAAAGAGCGTCCGGCCGGGGTCGAGGCGATGCAGTCGGGCGATGGCTTTCGACGCCTCGACATGCTGGCGCGCCGGGAACGGCCCGCCCGACACTCCGTAGACGAACACTTCGACCCCCGGCTCGTCGTGCGCCGGCGCGAGCCGCATGTGGTTGGCGGCGCCTTCGTCGCCGAACGCCGGCGGGATCGGCCCGTGCACCTCGAACGCGGCCGCCGCGAACATCAGCCGCAGCTGCGCCAGGGTCGCCCGCCATTCGTGGCTGCGGTGGGCCATGCTCTTCAGGTTCGCGACGGTCAGGTGACACTTGCCGTCGCCGGCATCGGGCGCGGGGGAGACGGTCGCCGCATTCGCCGCCCACATCGCCGAGGCTGACAGCGCATTCGCCGCGAGCGCCGCGTCGGCCTCGGCGATCTCCGTCCCGAGCTCGGCAAGCCATGCCCGGTCCGGCCGCGGATGCGGAACGAAAATCCCCTGGACGAGCCCGAGCGCGAGGTTGGCGCGCATCTTGTCGACGCCCTGCAGCGCCGCGGCGCGCGGCTGCGAGACGTCGCCGGCATTGCGCTGCGACGCGAGGTTGCCGAGGCTCAAGCCCGCATAATTGTGGCTCGGCCCGATGATCCCGTCGAAATTGATTTCGCGCAGCATCACTTGGCGACGGCGAGGACTTCGTCGCCGATCTTCACCCCCAGCATGCGGGCCGCTTCCGGGTCGATCGCAAGCCCCTTCCTGGGCACCCGCCGCACCGACGCACAGCAGGCGCGGAATTTCTTCAGCCGCCCGGCGGCGACGATCATCCTGGTCTTGCCGCCGTCATCGATCTCGCAGATCGTCTCCATCGCGGACTCGCGAAGTGTGCGGATCTTGTCGATCTGGGCGGTGACCGTCGGGCCGCCGTCAAAGATGTCGACGTAGCGATCGAAGGTGAAGCCTTCTGTTTCGAGCATGCGCAGCGCCGCCCGGCCGCTCGGATGCGGCTGGCCGATCACGGCCTTGGCGCTTTCGGCGAGCAGCGAGACATAGATCGGGGTCTTGGGCATCAGGTCGGCGATGAACTTGGTGCCGTGGGTCGCATTGAATTCGTCGGCTTCGGGGAAGGTCATGCCGAAAAAGCGGCCGGCGAGCCCGTCCCAGAAGGGCGCATGGCCCGCTTCGTCCATCACTCCGCGAAGCTCGGCCAGCACCCGGTCGCCGAAGCGCGCGCGATGGAGCTTGATGAACAGATAGCGGCTGCGCGCCAGCAACGCCCCGAGCCCTCCGGCGCGAGCCGACGGGTGGAGAAACAGGCCGCCCACTTCCGAGCAGCCTTCGAGGTCCGTGGTCAGCGTCAGAGTCTGATTGCGGAACGTCTTGCCGAGCTCCGGGCTGGTCTGTGTGAGGGTGCTCAAATGGTAGGAATAGAAGGGCTGGACGACTCCCACCTGGCCGAAGATCTGGCAGGTGCCCTTGATCGCTCCCGTCTTTGGATCCTCGAGCACGAACACGTAGAGGTCGGCCGCCTGTTCGTCGGCCTTGCGTCCGAACGACGCGTCGGACCGCGCGAGCTTCTCGACCAGGGTGGCGCGGTCGGCCGGCAGATTGGTAAAGCCGCCGCCGGTCAGCTTGGCCATCTTGTAGATCGCCGCAAAGTCCTCGCTGCGGGCCGGACGGATCAAATAGTTCATGCGGCCTCCCCGGCAAGGCGCATGATGGTGAGGGCGGACAGCGCCGCCCGCTCCTGCAAACTGTCGGTGATCAGATATTCCTCCATGCTGTGGATCTTGCCGCCGCGCACGCCCATCGTGTCGACCACGGGCACGCCGCAGGCGGCGATATTGTTGCCGTCGCACACCCCGCCGGTCGGCTGCCAGGCGATGCTTTGGCCGAGGTCGGCGCCGGCGCGCTTGACCAGTTCGAACAGGGCTTCGGCGTCCGGGGTCAGTGGCTTGGGCGCGCGGCCGAATCCGCCGTGGACCTCGATCCGGACGTCGCGCTCGGCGGCGATGGCGGTGACGGCGGTGTCGATCAGCTCGCGCGCCCGCTCTTCGTCGTCCGGCGTGCGGGGACGGAGGTTGACGCGCAGGATGGCGAGATCGGGGACGACGTTGCTTGGGCTCCCGCCGTCGATGCGCGACGGGTTGACGCTCAGGCCCGGATACTTGCCCGTCGCGAGGTGGAGCGCGAGGTCGGCCGCGGCGAGCAAGGCGTTGCGGCCATCCTCCGGGTTGCGCCCGGCGTGTGCCGAGCGGCCGTGCACGACGATCGCGAAATTGCCGCTGCCCGGGCGGGCCCCGGCGAGCGTCCCGTCGGGCAGTGCCGCCGGCTCGTAGGTGAGGGCAGCGCGTTTGCCCTGCGCCGCGCGGGCGAGCATCGCGGCCGACGCGGGCGAGCCGACCTCCTCGTCGCTGTTGATCACCACCTCATAGCCGAGGTGCCGGGCGAGCGGGCTGTGCTCGACGGCTTGCAGCGCCGCGAGCATCACGGCGAGGCCGCCTTTCATGTCAGCGACCCCGGGGCCGTTGAGGACGCCGTCCTTGAGCCAGCGAGTCTGCTGGAACTCGTGGTCGGCCCCGAACACCGTATCCATATGGCCGGTGAAGAGCAGCCGCACCGGCGCGTCCGGCCGGACCGTCAGGTGCAGATGCCGGCCGTGTTCGACGGCGTTGGTGCGGCCCGCGGCATCGACCGCTTCGACCGGGGCGGGCTCCTCGAACCGGACCTCGCCGGGCAGCGCTGCGAAGGCGTCGGCAAGCAGGCCCGCGACCTCCCCGAGGCCCGCAAGATTGCGCGAGCCGCTGTTGACCGCCGACCATTGCAGCACCTGCGCAAGCATCGGTGCGCCGTCGATGCGATCGATCGCGTCACGTTCGATAGGCGACAATTCCCCCATGCCGCGGCTCCTAGCGAGGCCGCAGCGGGGATGCCACCCCGGCCGGCTAGTGCCTACTCCACCGCATAATCGTCGCCGTAGAATTTCGCGGTGCTGCGGGTGTGGAAGGCGATCGCCTTGACCGGCTCGTATTTCGGCTCGCCGAGGCCCGGCAGCACTTCGAGCAGCTCATCCTCCCACACATAGACCGCCATCGGGAACGACACGCGCGGCTGGTCGAGGTGTGAGCCGTCGGCCGGCTTGCCGACGCGGTGGGTGGTGGACGGCAGCCGGTCGTTGGTAATGCGCTGTATGTAATCGCCGGTGTTGATGATGATCGACCCAGCCGGCGCGTTCATTCGCACCCACTTGCCCGAGCGGTGGTTCCACACCTGCAGCCCCTCGGTCCGCGGCGCGGGAAGCAGGGTGAACAGGTCGACGTCCTCGTGGCCCAGCAGCCGCCCGGCGCCGGAGCTTTCCTGGCTCTCGCTTAGCGGCGGATAATAATTCAGTCGGAGGCCGAAATTGGCCTCGGTCAGTTTGCGATCGTAGGCATGCGGGTCGCAGCCGAGACCCATGAACATCGCCTGGGCGATCGGCTTGAACAGCGGCTCGTGGGCGAGGACCAGCCGGCGGAATTGCGGCTCATATTCGGCGGCCGGCCAATAGTCCTCGGCCCGAAATGGGGCATCTCGAGTCTGCGGGATATCGAACGCGCGCCGGCACCACACCCAGCCCTCGACCAGGTCGGGGTGGATGTCGCTCGTCTCCTCGATTGGGAAATAACCCTGGTTGACCGACCCGTGGCGCTGCGCCCGGAAGCGCATCTTGTCGGCCATCGCCGTCGACTCGAACAGGTCGACGACCCCGTCGTGCATCGCGTCGTACAGCGCCGGGTCGACGCCGTGCCGGGTCAGCACCGCAAACCCGATGTCGCCGAGCGCACCCGCAAACTCGCGCGCGAATTGCGCTTTGTCCTCCGAACCGCCGTGGAGGAAGCGCGCGAAGTCGAGCGTCGCGATTTGATATTCGTCGTCGAACTGGTCGGCCGGACTTTCAGCGAGGCGATAGGTGTGCGCCTTTGCGACCTGGTCGTACTTTTTGAATTCCTGGTTCAGCGCTTCGATGCCGCTCATCGCGCCAGTCTAGCTCGTGCGGGCGGCGCTTAACAGCGGCGTCTCGGTCAAATCATCCGGTTGCGCGGTCATTCCGGAGGGGGCAGGGGCGCCTAGAGCCATGAGCATGCTGAAATCCCCAACCGAACGCCTCTATCTCGAGGACCTCCACGTCGGCCAGCGCTTCGCCAGCGCGCCGCACCGGCTCGGCGCCGACGAGATCAAAGCCTTCGCTGCCGAGTTCGACCCGCAACCCTTCCACCTCGACGAGGAGGCCGCGAAGGGCTCGCTGTTCGGCGGGCTCGCCGCGAGCGGCTGGCATACGGCGGCGCTGACCATGCGCATGCTGGTCGAGAGCATGCCGCTGGCCGACGGGCTGGTCGGGGCCGAGCTCCAGCTCGCCTGGCCCAAGCCGACCCGGCCCGGGATGACGCTCCAGGTGTTCAGCGAGATCGTCGAGATCACGCCGTCGCGCTCGAAGCCCGACATGGCGATCGTCACCGCGCGCAACGAAACCCGCGACCAGGACGGCGAGGTGCTGCAGGTGTTCACGGTCAAAATGCCGGTGTTCAAGCGGGATCGGGGTTAGGATGCGTTCGCTCGCTGCCCTTGCGCTTTTGCTCAACGGGTGCGCCACGGTGCCACTGCCGAGTTCGGAAGCGCTCCTGAGCGAGGACCAAACCGTCGATTTGATGGTAAATCCGGATCGCTGGATCGGTCGGACGGTTACGATCCGCATATATCCCTACGACAATGGCCACACCGAATCCTACGTGGCTTGCCTTGAGGTGTGCGATACGGCCCGCGCCGACAAAAGCTCGTTCCTGGTTTACACGAGAGCGAACCGCTTCAGGGGCTATCGGGGCGATCGCGCCGAGATAGTCAAAGCCGTGTTCGGGAAGATATGCCCCGAGCGAATGCCTCTCTGTCTGGACGCGCCAATTCGGATCTTCTCGTTGACCGAAGCCAGCTGATCGGCGGCCTACCGCCGCGGCTTTACGAATTTCAGCGCGTACTGGTCGGTGTGGCCCTGGATCGACTTGTCGAAGATCGACTTGGTGTGGTCATCGCCCGGGCGGCGCAGGAAATTCCCCTCCGCGACCAGCTTGAAGCCGACGGATGTCACCTCCCTCACCACCACATCGCGGTTGATGCGGTGCATCTTGGCGATCTGCTCGTCGGTCATGCCCGCCGGGCCCTGGTGGTCGAGGATGAAATAGATGCCGCCGGGCTTCAGCGCCCGGTAGACGGCGCGGTCGAACGCGACCGTGTCGACCTTGCCGTACTCGGCAATCTTGAGGTCATGGTAATTCTGCGTGACCCAGGCGAGATCC